>CAYOUP010000001.1:0-37043 GCA_964407125.1 uncultured Hyphomicrobiaceae bacterium
AATAGTCGCCGAAGGAGAAATTGCCGAGCATCTCGAAGAAGGTGTGATGGCGCGCCGTATAGCCGACATTGTCGAGATCATTATGCTTGCCGCCCGCGCGAACGCATTTCTGCGACGTCACAGCCCGGCTATAGGGGCGCTTTTCAAGGCCGGTAAAGACGTTCTTGAACTGCACCATTCCGGCATTGGTGAACATCAATGTCGGATCGTTCTGCGGGACGAGCGGGCTCGACGGCAAGATCTCGTGGCCGTGCGCCTTGAAGCTGTTCAGAAAAGCGGACCGAATTTCGTTTGTGCGCATCATGGATTACTTTCACCCGCCCGAGCGGATTGCCAATCTCCAGACGCCGCCCGGATTGAGCTGATTGATCGGTAGCGAAGCAACGTCTGTAAACCTTAAAGACCTGCGGATAGATATAGTGTTTCTGTCTAACGCCGACAGGGCAGACTGTCCAGCAACAGCCCGCCCTGAGCGAATAATCCACTGCTAATGATTGAGATCGCCAAGGATCGAAGGCGTCTTTAGCCCGCCTTTTTCGATGTCGTCGAAGCTGGTGCATCGTCTTCCGGCGGTGCACCTTCCGCATCCGCCTCGACATCGCCGAGGATCTTTTCGGAAATCAACCCGGCATTCTGGCGGATCGCCTTTTCGATCTTGCCCTGAATTTCTGCGTTCTGCTTCAGGAATTGCTTGGCGTTTTCACGCCCCTGCCCGATCCGCTGCCCGTCATAGGAGAACCACGAACCGGATTTCTCCACAACGCCCGCTTTCACGCCAAGATCGAGGATTTCACCCTGTTTGGAGACGCCTTCGCCATACATGATATCGAATTCGATCTGACGGAAAGGCGGCGCAACCTTGTTCTTGACGACCTTGACGCGCGTCTGGTTGCCGACCACCTCGTCGCGCTCCTTGATCTGGCCGATGCGGCGAATATCAAGACGCACAGAGGCATAGAATTTCAGCGCATTGCCGCCTGTCGTTGTTTCCGGATTGCCGAACATGACGCCGATCTTCATGCGGATCTGGTTGATGAAGATAACGATCGTGTGGGATTTGGAGATCGACGCGGTCAACTTGCGCAGCGCCTGGCTCATCAGCCGCGCCTGCATGCCGGGCAGAACATCGCCCATTTCGCCCTCGATCTCGGCCTTGGGCGTCAGCGCGGCGACGGAGTCAACCACGATAATGTCGAGCGCACCGGAACGGATCAGCGTGTCGGTAATCTCCAGCGCCTGCTCGCCGCTATCGGGCTGGGAGAAAATCAGCTCTTCCAGATTGACGCCAAGCTTGCGGGCATAGATCGTATCGAGCGCATGCTCGGCATCGACAAAACCGCAAATACCGCCGCGCTTCTGCGCCTCGGCGATGCAATGCAGCGCCAAGGTCGTCTTGCCCGAGGATTCGGGGCCGAAAATCTCGACGACACGGCCCCGCGGCAGGCCGCCAATGCCAAGAGCAATATCCAGCCCCAGCGATCCAGTCGGAATGCTCTCGATCTCGACCGGCTGTTCATTCTTGCCGAGCCGCATGATCGAACCTTTACCGAAGTTCTTTTCGATCTGTCCCAACGCGGCTTCGAGCGCTTTCTGCTTGTCCATATCAGCCCCCTCTACGAGCCGCAAACCGGCTTTCGCCATATTTCATGCTCCTTTATTTCACACCGACAGCCACGCTGCAACACTTCCTCGAATCTGAATGTACGCATTTTGTTCCTTGATACAAGCCATGGGAACGACTTTCAACACGTTTTTTTACTTATATAGCTAGCGATTTTTACTTAAGCAGAACACCGGCATCGCGGCAGAACCGTCAATTATCTTCCAAAACATCCTTCACCTTCTCCGCCAATACTTTCAGAGAAAACGGCTTTGGCAGAAACGCGAAAGACGAGGCGTCGTCTTCGCTCAGACCATTGCGGAAAGCATCTTCCGCATAGCCGGACATGAAGATGATCTTCAGATTCGGGTTGGTCTTGCGCAGATGCTTGAGCATGGTCGGGCCGTCCATCTCCGGCATGACGACGTCGCTGACCACGATGTCCACATCGGCCTGATGCTCGTTCATGACTTCCAGCGCATGGGCGCCGCTTGAGGCTTCCAGAACCTTGTAGCCCCGTGTCGTCAATGCCCGCGCGGCAAAGCTGCGGACGGCGTCCTCGTCCTCAACCAGAAGCACGGTTGCCGAACCGGTCAGATCCTTGCCGGCCTCCTTCTCTTTTTTCGCAGGCTTCTCGGAAGCGGCCGGCAGAGCAAGGCTTTCTTCGCAGCGCGGCAGATAGATGCGGAACACTGTGCCGCTGCCGACCTCGCTTTCGGCGAAGATGAAACCGCCAGTCTGCTTGACGATGCCGTAAACCGTGGAAAGCCCCAGCCCAGTTCCCTTGCCGACATCCTTGGTCGAGAAGAAGGGCTCGAAGATCTTGTCCATCACATCGGGCGAAATGCCGGTGCCGGTGTCGCTGACCTCGCAGAGCACATATTCGCCCGGCTCCATGACGGCATGGCCGAGACGCGCCGATTCCCGCTCGCTGATATTCGCGGTGCGGATCGTTATCTCGCCGCCACCGGGCATGGCGTCGCGCGCATTCACCGCCAGATTGATGATAACCTGCTGGAACTGCGTCGGGTCCACCTTGATGAGCCACAGATCGCGGCCGTGAATCACACGCGCCTTGACCTTCTCCCCGAGAAGCTGGTCCAGGAGGATCATCAGATCCTCAAGCGCATCGGTCAGCGACATGACGACGGGGCGCAGCGTCTGTTTGCGCGAAAACGCCAGCATATGCCGGACGAGACCGGCGGCGCGATTGGCGTTGTTCTTGATATTCATAATGTCCGCGAAGGACGGATCGGACGGCCTGTGATTGGCGAGCAGCAGATCGGAAAAGCCGATGATCGCGGTCAGCACATTGTTGAAATCATGCGCGATACCGCCCGCAAGCTGGCCAATCGCCTGCATTTTCTGGCCTTGCGCGATCTGTTCCTCAAGCGAGCGCTGCTCTGAGGTGTCGATCCCGAAAACAAGCGCGGCAGCGCCTTTCTCCCGCGCGCCCGGAACGGAGCTGAGCAGCAGCCGTCCGGCCTGCTTGCCGTCCTTGATGCTGATATCGACCGGCGTGATCGACGCCTTGTTCGCCGCCGCCTTTTCAACTGCATATTGCAGCGGCTCAAGAGTCGGCTTGTCGACCAGCTCGAACAGGTTCACATCGCCGGACATGCGGCTCATGCCGGTGAATTTCGCAAAGGCCGGATTGCAGTTCGTCACGCGCCCGTCCTCCGAGATCGCCGCAACGGCGATGGGAGCGGAGATCAGCAGATTCAGCAACTCGTTGATCTGCCCCTCAATGATCTTCTGATCGGTCTGGCCATAGCGTTCCAGGATCGTACCGAACAGGCCGCCTTCATCGTCCTGCCCCTCGCCGGACAGCCGGACAAGCTTCGCGGTAACAGGAAGGACCGTGCCATCCGGCTTGACGATATCGAAATTCACCGCCTCGATCTGATCGCCATTCTCCTCCAGATCCGGATCGAGAATGTCATCGAACTGGCTGGGAAAGATCGCCGTGAGCGCGAAATGCGTGTCGCGCTCCTTTTCGCCAAGCCCGATCCAGTCACGCAAGGTTGCGTTCATGAAATTCACACGTCCGTCGGCTCCGGCAAGAAAAACGCCTGCCGGCAGGCGGTCGAGAAGGCCGCGCAATTCGCGTATCCTGGAGGCGTGATGGGTCTCCCGCTTCTTGCGCGAGGAAATATCGGTGATTTCCCAAAGGCAGACCCAGTCGCGGCCCCCTGGTTCACTCGACATGGGGATACGCCGCACGGAGGCTTCAAGCCAGCGCCCCGCGCCGAGCGCCTGGAATTCCTCTGATGCTCCCTGCCCCTTGCGTGCGGCGCGTATAAGCCGGAACAGGGGCTCCGATCCCCCGAACTGGCGTACAAGCGCCGTTTCGATGCTGAAAGGGGAATCGTCCGAGACGCCAATGAGCTGATGATAGGCGGCATTGGCGAAGATCGTTGCGCCGTCCGGGCTGGTCATCGCAACGCCGTGACCGGCATTTTCGGCATAGATCCTTGCCGGATCCCGGCTTGCCGCACTCGAATGACCGGCAAACTGCAGAAGGCCCGTCGCGGCAAAGAACAGCGCCGCCACACCGATCATTGCAAGCAGCACAAACAGTCCGAAAATCAGCGGGGCGGCTTCCTCACGCAGCAATATGGCAAGGACGATGGCGCCGCTCATCGCGCCCGCCACACCCAGCACGCGCCGCGTCAGCCCTGGGCTGCCGGAATGGGGCAGGCTCAGCGGAGCGATCTTGTGCATGTTGGGTCCACCCGGTTTCATGCCTATCGTCATATATGATTCTCTCCGCCAATCTTAGATTCAGCCCGGAAACTATCCGATAATAAACAGCTCGCATTCCCCGGAAATGCGCCTTTTTACGGCTACCTTTCCCGTAATGCTGCGATAAAGACTGAACTTAAAGGTTAAAATTGTTCCCAAGAGCCGCTATAGCTCTCAAAAGGGGCGTGTAAGCCTTATGTAAGGACGCCGCGAGTTCAGGCTTCCCTGCGGGGTTGTAAATTGGGGAAAAGGCGATTGAGATGTTGGACGGGGTCTTTTATCTTCTGGTTTTTGTTTTAATTGTCGGACTTGCGGGGCTGGCCCTTTGGATCACCCGTCAAAGTACAGGCCTCGATCCGGCGAAGCTTCTGCCTAAAAAGCAGAAAAAACGGCTGATGCTCGTTGAAACGCGCCACCTGGACAGTAAACGCAAATTGATGCTCGTGCGGCGTGACAATGTCGAGCACCTGGTGATGACCGGCGGCCCTATCGATATGGTCTTGGAAACCGGAATTCCCGTGCCATCTAATGCGGATTACGACCTATCGGACATGGCGGCGAACAAAGACAGTGAAAAAACAGATCAAAGTGACATCGCTCACTCAATCTCGCAGAATGGGACAGGAACAGCCAGCTCCATTCCCGCACCTGTTCCGGAGATTTTCCGCCAGGACTGATACCGTCTTCAAGCGAACCTCGACCGTGGTTCGCTTTCTTGCGCTGTTGGTTCTCATCGCTTTTGCCGGTTTCAGCTCCGGCCCGGCCGCATTCGCCCAGAACGGAGCGGCATCAGGCGACACCAAACCGGAAGCGCAGGGAACCGCTCCTGTCGCGGACAAGCCCGCCGTCCAGCAAACGATCGATATCGAGACCCCGGTCACGGCCTGGAACACGAAGCTGGCCGAAATCGAGACGCGGCTTCAGAACGAGCCGACCGCCCGCGGCGAAATCGACGCGGCCAGAACAGAGCTGGAGCAATTGCGCCAGCAGATCCTGACCTACATCAACGAACAGCGGCCACTTCTGCCGCAGCTTGAAGAACGGCTGAAGAGCCTTGGCGATGCCCCGGCCGAGACCAATACCCCCGAGTTGAAAGCCGTCGCGGATCAGCGAACCGAGCTGCAAAACAGCATCGCCACGCTCAAGGGCGCGCTCCAGGCTTCCGATGAGGCCCTTGTGCGGATCGAGGGCCTGACGCGGCAAACCGGCACGCTCAGGCGCGACCTGTTCGAAAAACAGCTTCTGGAACGCAGCGCCAGCCCATTGTCGCCGGAACTCTGGCGCTATATCGGCCAGGACGCCACGATTGCCTGGAATCGCATCAATCTCTTCTACTCGCATCTGTGGGATACGCTGCTAAGCGATCCGGCCTTCATTTACATCCTGCTGGCCGCGTTCGTACTCGCCGGAATCATCACCTTTTTCGCCGGGCGACATATTGAAGGCCTCAGGCAATGGACGTCGGAAGCCCCACCCTCGGACTGGCACAGGCTTGAGACAGCGGGCCGCATCGTTCTGCTCCGCCTGCTTCCGGCCGCCGCTTCCTGTAGTTTCTTTTACGCCGCCATTTTCCAGGCAGGTCTGCTGACGCCAACCGGCAACCGTGTGATACTCTCCGCGATCAACAGTATCATCATCGTCATATCGGTTCAGGCCGTCATCAAGACGGCCCTCGCCGTCAAGCACCCGCAGTGGCATCTCATCGAGCTCGACAAGCATGCGGCGCGCTCCCTTTATTACCATCTCATGTTTCTGGCGGCTGTCTATGGCGTAGACATTTTCGTCAGCGAGATGGTCCAGCTTTCCGCCATGCCGGTCTCGGTCAGCATTGCGCAGAGCGTGATATCGAGCGCATTAGTTGCAGGGCTGGTTATTTCAATCCTGCTGATCAAAAGACGGGATCCGATCGAGCCCGGACTGCCCTTGCGGAGAATCGGCCCGGCTTACTTACGTATTCCCTTATGGGGATCGGCGCTCGTCATTATCGCCACAACGCTTGTGGGCTATATCGCTCTGGCCCGATTCATCACGGGACAGCTCATCGTCACGAGCACGATCCTCATCGTGACCTACCTCCTGATTTTCTGGGCGAGCGCCTTCGGCCAGACCCTGACTGATGAACAGTCCCCATTCGGACAATCGCTTCAGCGCCGCCTCGGTCTCACCAACCGCCGTGCAGAACAGTTTGCCCTGCCACTGACTCTGATCATAAAGGCCACGATTGTTGCCGCAGCCATCCCCTTCATTCTTCTGCTCTGGGGCTTTGACTGGTTCGATATCGGAAGCTGGTTACGGCAGGCACTGTTCGGTTTTGATATCGGCGGCGTCAAGATATCGGTCGTCTCGATCGCGGCCGCATTAGTCTTGTTCCTGCTGCTTTTCGCGGGTGCGCGGCTGTTTCAAACCTGGCTGGACCGCTCCGTTCTCGAACGCGCCGGTGTAGAAAACGGTGTCCGCGATTCCGTCCGGACGGGCGTCGGCTACCTCGGTGTCGCCATTGCGGCGGTGATTTCGGTTTCCTATCTCGGCCTCGATTTTTCCAATCTCGCCATCGTTGCCGGTGCGCTTTCCGTCGGCATCGGCTTCGGCCTGCAGAGCATCGTCAACAATTTCGTCTCAGGCCTCATCCTGCTGGCCGAAAGGCCGATCAAGGCGGGCGACTGGATCATCGCGGGCGGGCATGAAGGCATTGTCCGGAAAATCAGTGTGCGCTCGACCGAAATCGAAACTTTCGACCGCGCCAATGTCGTTGTGCCCAACTCGGTGCTGATCTCGGAGAGTGTCAAGAACTGGACGCTGCACAATAATACCGGGCGCGTGACGATCCCGATCGGCGTGCATTACAGCAGCGATCCGGAACTCGTGCGCGACATTCTCCTTGAGGTCGCCAAGGAAAACTCCCAGGTCATGTCGAACCCGGCGCCGTTCGTCTATTTTGAGAATTTTGCCGACAATTCGCTTAATTTCATACTCTATGTCTATCTGTCGAACATCAATGTTTCGCTCTCGGCACGGACGAATCTGCGTATCGAGATCCTGAAAGCATTCCGCAAGCATGGTGTCGAAATTCCATATCCGCAGAGAGATATTCATCTTGGCGAGGTAGAATGGCTGAAAGACGCGCTTGACGGAAAGTCGCGCGGGAACGGGCAGCAAAAACGCAATTCAAAAGCTATCAAACCGACTTCGCCTCCGCCTGGCGGCGAAGACCGGGGCGAATTGGGATAGAAGACGGCATATCGCTGAGGTCAAGGAGGCTTTGTCTTGGAATTTCTTGTCGTCCTTGTCCTCGTCGTCATTTTCGCACCCTATGTCATCGGCGCATGGGCCCATGTCCGCTCTTCCCGTCTCGAACAGCGTGCAAAGCTTCTGGCCGACGAAATCGCCGCGCTTCGCAAGGAAATCGCAACGCTGCGTTCCGGCGCCAGCGTTGAGACGCAGCCGGAACCAGAACCAGAGCCGGAAGCTATAGCTGAGCGACCGGAGGAAATCGTTCAGCCTACGGTCGTTGAAAATGCAACCGAGCCCTCTCCCGATGACATCGAACATGCCATTGCGCAGGCGACATCTGCCCGCGGCGCCCGCATCAGTTTCAGCCGCGAATGGCTGGAGCGCCAGTTCGGCGCGGTTCTGCCGGTCTGGATCGGCGGCATCGCCATCGCCTTTGCCGGGTTCTTCCTTGTCAAATATTCCATCGACAATGACCTGATCGGTCCCGAAATGCGCGTCGCGCTCGGCGCGCTTCTGGGCTTTGCGCTTCTGGCGGCAGCGCGCTGGATTGGCTCGCGCAAGGCCGTGGAGCCGAGCGCACGAATCATGCAGGCGCTCAATGGCGCGGGTCTGGCGGTTTTCTACGTCTCGGCCTATGCAGCAGCCGCGCTGTACAGTCTCATATCCCCATTCTCAGGCTTTCTGCTGCTCGCCGCCATAACCGGGCTGGCCGTTATCCTCGCGCTTCTTCACGGCCCCGCCATCGCCCTGCTCGGCATGGTCGGGGGCTTCCTGACGCCCGCACTCATGGCATCCGGAACGCCATCCGCGTTTTTGTTTTTCACCTATCTGTTTTTCGTCTTCGCCGCCCTGATGATCGTGATCCGGCAGCGTGGATGGTGGCTGCTCGCCATCCCTGCCCTGATCGCCGCATTCGGCTGGGTGCTGGTCTGGATCCTGTCTGGCGGCACGGGCGGCACGGAAAATATCTGGCTCAGCCTGTTCCTGATCGCCGTAGCCGCGACCATCGTGTCGGCAACACGCGAACGCTATGCGCAGGAATTCACTGCAATTTCCGGCTGGCGCGATCTGTTTTCCATGCATCGCGCGGCGCTGTTCCTGAATGTCTTCAGCATTGCAGGCGCCATGGCGCTGATGGCGTGGATCGCCTTTGAGTCGAGTTTCGGTTTTCAGGAATGGCTGCTCTTTGCCGCTCTCGCGCTCGGCGCCATTGCGCTGGCCTATTTTGCCCCAGCGCTTTACGGCTTTGCGCCCTGGGCAGCGATGGCGATCAACGCCGTGATGCTCGCCGGATGGTTCCCGCAGGAACAAAGCGAATTGCTCACGGCCCTGATCGCATTCGGCAGCCTTTACGTTTTGAGCGGTTTCCTTCTGATCACGGGCTCGGTAACGCCGCTTCTCTGGGCGGGCCTCTCCGTCTCGGCGGCGTTGGGCTACTACCTGATCGGCTTTTTCAGGTTGACGCCGGTTAGCCCTGCGCCGGAGCCGATCGCAATCAATATCCCGCCCTCGACCGAACCGTCGCAGCCGCTGCTTGACGAGATCAGGGAGGTCGCCGCAACCATTCCGCATGAATGGGCCTTTGCTGCGATGGGACTTGCGCTCGGATTTCTGGCGGCATGCATCTGGACCGTCAAGCGCTTCCCCTTATCGAATACCCGCGACCATGTGCTGGCCGTTTACGCGCTGGCGACGACGGCGTTCATCGCTCTGGCGCTCTTTGTCGAGATGGACCCGGAGTTCCTGCCGGTCGCCATTGCCGCCGAGCTGCTGGCGGTCGCATGGGTCGCGGCGCGCGCGGAACTGCCCGCACTGCGCCCCATCGCCATGTTGCTGGGCGCCGCGTTCGCTTACCTGCTGATTCCGCAAATCCTGCTGCTGGCGCAACTTTCGCTCTCCAGCATCTTCGACATCGAGTGGCATGTGCAGGAGACGATCCCGATCGTCGAATTTCCCCAGTTTCAGCTTGCCCTGCCCGCCGCGTGCTTTTTCCTCGCCGCCTGGCTTCTCCGACCACACAGGGACGGCGTGCTGGTCCGGGTGCTGGAGATTGCCGGCGTCGCCCTGATCGCGCTTTTCGGCTTTTACACCACCGCCAAGCTCTTCCATCCGGGCGAGAATGTGCTCTTCGCCAAGGCGAGTTTCCTTGAGCGCGGCGTGATTACCAATGTGCTGTTTCTCTACGGGCTGGCCTGTCTCGCCATAAGCCGGTTCTTCGCCCGTCCGGCCTTCTTTCAGTGCGGCGCCCTTCTGACGGCGATCGCCCTGTTCCGCATCGTCTATTTCGATCTCATCATCAAGAACCCCGCCTGGTTCGGCGGCGAAGTCGCGGGCACATTGCCGTTCGATGCGCTGGCGCTGACCTATGCCGTGCCGATCCTGTGGTCATGGCTGACCATTCGCGAAATCCGCATGCAAGCCGCATCGGACTGGCTCGGGCGCTATGCGCGCGGGATCGAGGGGCTCATGCTGGTGATGGTTTTTGCCTGGCTGACGCTCGTAATCCGCAAACTTTATCAGGGACCATACCTTGACGGCAGCGTAACCAGCGACGGGGAATTTTACAGCTACTCGGCGGCTTGGCTCGTGTTTGCGCTGGCGATGCTGTTTTACGGCACAATTAAAGGCGGGCAGCTCCTGCGCTACGCGTCGCTTGCCGTCCTGCTGCTGACGGTCAGCAAGGTGTTCCTGCTCGATGCGGGCAATCTGACCGGGCTTTACCGTGTGTTCTCATTCCTCGGCCTCGGCCTGTGCCTGCTCGGCATCAGCTACTTTTACGGCCGCTTTGTCTTTGGCGGCTCACCGGGAGATGATGCTCCTGCGCAGGATGCGCCGAGCCCCTGACTGTACCGGGCCGGTTTATTCGAACGCAGGATATTCGACCTTGTCGCCTGGCTTGATTCCGAGCCGGTCGGCGCTGCCCCCGATCATCTCGATGACGGCGAGCACGTCGCCCTCGGAGCTGATCGTTCTCTCGGAGAAGGGCTCCGTCTGCTTTTCGATGCGATGAATGACGCCGTCCGCACGCACGAAAAACATGTCGAGCGGAATATAGGTATTCTTCATCCACATGCTTTCAGGGCCAGACGTATCGTGGACGAAGATCATGCCCTCATCATCGCCGAGCGAGTGGCGGAACATGAGACCGACACTGCGCTTACGTGGCGTATCGGCGATTTCGACCATGATCTGATGAGAGCCGGAGGATGTGACAAAAGTCAGCGGCTGCTTTTCGAAAGCAGGCGCTGCCTTCAAGGACGTCATGCCCCCGAAAAAGATCAGCAGGGTGGTCAAGACCACCCCGCCGAGCATTCTAACTGACCCGACCGAAATCAGATCAGTGCGACGTAGGGAAAGCGGAGGATACTCCATCGGGTTTTAACTCAGCCGCCATAAGACCTTTCGAGCCATGTCCAAAACGGACATGAACGATCTGGCCGGGACGCAGTTCCGCAAAACCGAAACGGCGAAGCGTTTCCATATGAACAAAGATATCTTCCGTTCCCTCGCCCCTGGTCAGGAAGCCGAATCCCTTGATCCGGTTGAACCATTTTACCATGGCGCGCTCCCAATCGCTTTCCGCCGTCACGGTGACATGTGTGCGTTGGGGAAGCTGGGACGGATGAACCGCAGTGCTTTCATCCATGCCGAGAACGCGGAAAGCCTGAAGGCCGCGATCCCGCTCTGTGACTTCACAAACGATGCGCGCACCCTCATACGCAGTCTGATATCCGTCGCGGCGTAGAACCGTTACGTGAAGCAGAATGTCCGGCATGCCATTATCAGGAATGATAAAACCATAACCCTTGGACGCATCGAACCACTTGATCTGACCGGCAACGACTGTGACGTCGACGCCCGCCTGCTCGGATGTCTCTCCGAGCGAAGAGACAACTGGAGGTAATTTGTCCCCCATTTTGAAATCCCCCGCTTTTACTTAAACGTTGTACCAAATTGCTTGATCAGGTCTTCCGCCAAGACCTGATCTTTGCAAAACGTTGTTGGACCATACCATCCGCCGCCGAGCTTACCAGCGAAATTTCCGCCGGGTTGGATAAGTCGGCCGCCATGTCGCTGGCAACACCGTGTAACGGCCTGCCTTGAATGAAAATAACTCATTGATTTCTTTTCTTTTTTATTTCATTTCGAGCATCCGGCCGTAACGTAAAATTGCATTCCACACGCATTAATACGTACCGGATGATTTCTTATACAACCCGCAGGCGAGCCGCCAAACCTCGTTTTTTGGCGAATCACAGACTACGAACAACTGATTCTCTGTCTTTGCAGACTTCCCCTCACAGGAGGGGATTCATAATTGTGGCTGGATCTGGCGAAAATGTGGTCCTCTGCCTCTTTCCACCACTTTGCCAAAAGGCTGGGGATTGAATAAATTTGTGAATTGAAAACCGCATTGCTCTCGGTGCAGCCGCATGGGTAAAGTCCCGGGAGACGAAACTTGCCAAGAGGCGCTCATGAAATATCTGCACACGATGGTCCGCATCACCGATATCGACCAGTCGCTTGACTTTTACTGCAATAAGCTCGGGCTCGTCGAACAGCGCCGGATCGAAAATGAAAAGGGGCGTTACACGCTCATCTTTCTGGCCGCGCCGGGCGATGAAAGCGCCCAGGTCGAACTCACCTATAATTGGGACCCGGAAGTCTATACGCCCGGACGCAATTTCGGCCATCTCGCCTATCGGGTGAAGAATATCTACCAGACCTGCCAGAAGCTGATGGATGGCGGCGTCACGATCAACCGCCCGCCGCGCGATGGCCACATGGCATTCGTGCGCTCGCCCGACAAGATCTCGATCGAGATCCTGCAGGAAGGCGACGCGCTGCCGCCGCAGGAGCCTTGGGCGTCCATGCCCAATACCGGCGAATGGTAAAATCTGCCCTGGAACTCTAACCGGAGGCGGCGGCGAGGGAACATCCGTCTTTATGCCGCCGCCCCGCCTCATTCTCGCCGCAAGGCGTGACCTCAATTCCGCGATCTTCCAAAACCGGCGTCAAGCGGTTTGAAAACGCTTGAAAGCTGGCCGGAAAATGTGCACCTGCCAGTTGCGGGACGCTAGGGGGCAGTCCCCGCAATCTGCATCCGACCTATTGTGCTTACATCAGGATTATCAAAGTGCCGCGTTTGCCCATCATGCTGAAAGCTCTTCTGACTTCTCTAGCTCTCGTAGCAGCTCTTACTTTCACAAATCCTGCGCAGGCGTTGGAATGGGCCCTGAACAAGGGCGAGAGCCGGATCACTTTCGAGATGGTTGCGGCGGACGGATCGCTGACCGGCCAGTTCGATCAGTTCGAGGCCGAAATCCGTTTCGATCCGGACTATCTGGATATTACCGAGATCAGCGCCGCCGTTGATATGAACACCGTCTCAACCGGCAATCCGTCCTATGACGATATGCTGCGCAGTCCGCAATGGTTCGACACGCAGACCTATCCCGCCGCCGGTTTTACGGCGACCGCGCTGCAAGAAAGTGCGGCGGACGGCCAATATGCGCTTCAGGGCAATCTCACCATCCGCGGCGTTTCTGCGCCCATCTCCATTCCCGTGACCATTCGGATCGAGCGAGGCGATGCACACGTGACCGGAGAAACGGCCATTGACCGGCAGTCATTCGGGCTCGGTGCAGACGCACAGGGTGCACCCGGCGATATCGTGATCATCCGTCTCGATCTTCTGGCAACCCATCTCGATAACTGAACCGGCTGAATTGACGTCATGCACCGGGTCATATCGTTTGATTTTAATCCTTTTTTAATAAAACGGGAGACGTTGCCACGCCTTCGTCCCATAATGAGAGTGCTATCAGACAACGAATTTCGGGATGATTTCGGCTCTGAGGGTTTTGCGTGTTTGAGTGGATTGAAAAACTGTTCGCATCGCTCATCGTTCTTGTGATGCTGTTCATATTGCTACTAGTGGCATTTCCCGATCGCCTGTCGAATATATTCGGCCCGGCGCGGGAAAACACGGCTGAGCGGCAGGACCAGGATCTGACCGGGCCGACTGCTTTGCCCAAAGGCGATGTGAAACCGCAGAAGATGGTGGGACGCCTGGCCGACAGCTCCGATAATCAGAAAGCGCTCTATCGTTACCTATACCGCAATACGCCGCCCCCAAGTGAAGCGCGGGCGGAACAAAGGGGCTATGTCATGACCCGTCGCGCGGTCTATCGAAAGCCGGAATACCCGACTTACTATACGCGGCGCTATGAATATGAACCGCGATATTCCTCAGCCCCGGAAGGCTGCACGCTTGGGTCTTGCCTGTGCAATTGCAAAAAGCCTTACTGGGCGAGCGCGGATTGGTATGATGACGCCGAATGCTGGTCCGATTGACGGCGGTTGGCGAACATTGGACACGGAATTCGTGGCCGCGCCATTAATCGCTGCGAAAACAGCTTAACACACAAAGTGCCATACCCGCGAAGGCGGTTATCCAGCAAGTTCTTGATATATACGGATTGCTGCCCGCGCGGGAATGACAGATGTCAGTATTTGCGGAAATCGCCATTTGAATGAATTGGAGGCGGGGCAAGCGGCGGCTTACCTTACACGCCGCGTCGGAATGAGCATGAAAGCCGGAACATGATCGCCCATGCCGACGACCGCGGGTTCTTCCTTTTCCCGGCGGCGCGGCTGGTTCTTGCGCGGTGCCGTCCTGTCGCCGCTCTTTGATCCCGCCCCATTCGATATTGGCGGCGCGGATACGACTTCGGCAAGAGGCTCACTATTCTCCGCACTGACTATCGCAGGCTTGTCATTCGTCTTGCCGCCTGCAGAAGCGCGCTTCCCGTTCGCCTTGGCAGCCGGCGCCTCGCGCCGGGAGGTCTTCTTGCCGCTTTCCGCACCTTGTTTAGCGCCTCTTCCGCGCCTTCCCCGGCTCTTGCGGGCTTCCTGAATGTCCTCTTCGCCCGGTTCGCCGCCGAGCCAATCGATTTTCTGTTTGCACAGCTTCTCGATGGCGTGGATAGCGTCCATGTCCCTTGCGGTGACGAGCGTCGCTGCATAGCCATCCCGCCCCGCGCGCCCCGTCCTGCCGATGCGGTGGACATAATCCTCCGGCGTGATCGGCACGTCGAAATTAAAGATATGGCTGACTTCGGGAATATCGAGACCGCGCGCGGCGACATCGCTGGCCGCGAGATAGGCTATCTCGCCACTTCGGAAGCCGTTGAGCGTCGCAGTGCGCTCGGACTGGTCCATATCGCCATGCAGCGCGCCCGCATTATAGCCGTGCTTGATCAGCGAGCGATGAAGGACAGCGACATCACGTTTGCGATTACAGAAAATGATCGCGTTTTTGACATTGCCGAATTCCTCAATCAGATCGCGCAGCGTCTGACGCTTTTCGGACGGCTCAGAGGGCGTGAATTTCAGCTTTTGAATAATGGTCGTGGCGGCTGTGCTTGGCGGGCTGACTTCGATTTGGACAGGATCCTTAAGGAAGCGGTCGGCGAGTTTCTTCACTTCCTTGGGCATGGTCGCCGAGAAGAAAAGCGTCTGGCGCAACGGCGGTAGCATATCGAGAATGCGCTCGATGTCAGGAATGAAGCCCATATCGAGCATGCGATCAGCTTCGTCGATAACGAGAATCTGCACGCCGTTCATGAGAATCTTGCCGCGCCCATAATGATCGAGCAGGCGGCCCGGCGTCGCGATGAGCACGTCCGCCCCGCGATCGAGCACGCGATACTGCTCATCAAAGGACACGCCGCCGATCAGCAGCGCAACATTGAGCTTGTGATTGACGCCGAGCTGGGCGAAGCCCTCTGCCACCTGCGCAGCAAGTTCCCGCGTCGGCTCAAGGATCAGCGTGCGCGGCATTCTTGCGCGGGCGCGTCCCGTTTCCAGCCGCGTCAGCATCGGCAGAATGAAGGAGGCCGTTTTGCCCGTTCCCGTCTGCGCTATGCCGACAACATCGTTGCCTTCAATCGCAGCAGGAATGGCCTGTGCCTGAATAGGTGTCGGTACCGTAAAGCCAGCAGCCGTTACAGCGTCCAGAGTCTTTTGACTGAGGCCAAATTTATCGAATGTCATATCCGCATGTCTGCAGATTCAAACCGCAGACTTTTCGAAGGTTGTGTGACAATGCGCTATTGCGGGCTTAGTATCCGGAGCCGACATTAAAATGCGTGCCCGGTATGTCAAACACTGTCCCGCTGATAATCACGCGTTATATCGTGGATGATGCAATTAAACAACGCGGCAAGATGCGCGCAGTCCCATCCTTAAACGAAAGTGACTGACGTAATCCATCCGCATTGACAGCAACTGTGATGGAATAGTCGTGTATGCCATTCCGTTCTTACCCTGTGATATAACGCATTGCCGGGAAAATTCAACGCAGTATTCGTCATCTCAGCCATAAATAGGAAAGAAACGGCTTGGCGATATGGCTCGCCGGGAGCAGAGCCATAACTGCTTTCACCCGGAGCGCGTCGAAACGCCGCCATATCGCCAACGCGCAGATCACGGCACCTCTGGCAAAGAACGCCAGATCCGGAGGGCTTAGCTGCCGGTCAGTGCGCTGAGCAATTGCGAAGCGTTATATTCGAACATCGAGACATAATCAGGCGCGGGGCCGTTCTCGCCGGACAAGGCATCCGAATAGAGCCGGCCGCCAATTTCCGCATCGGTCTCCCTTGCGATCTGGCGGATGAGGCGCTCATCGGAAATATTCTCAACAAACACAGCGGCAAGCTTTTCTGCACGGATCTGGTCGATAATTCTGGCGACATCCCTCGCCGAGGCTTCGGATTCCGTGCTGACGCCTTCAGGTGCAAGAAAGGCTATGCCGTAGGCTTGGCCGAAATAGCCGAAGGCGTCATGGGAGGTGACGATCTTGCGGCGCGAGGCAGGTATGGCGGCGAAATCAGCTTTCAGCTTTTCATGAAGGGCGCTCAGCCGGGAACTATAAGCCGCAGCCCGCGCCTGATACGTCTCGGCATGATCGGGATCGGCCTTGGCAAGCGCATCAGCGATGTTGCGCACATAGATCACGCCATTGGCCAGATCCTGCCAGGCATGGGGATCGAATGCGCCGTGGTGATGTTTACCATCTTCGCGGGGCTGGCCTTCCGTATGCACGTCGTCAGCATGATGTTCGTCTTCGGCTCCCTCCCCTTGCAGCGGCACGATGCCATCGCTCGCTGTAATCTGTATCCCGCCGAAACCGGACGCCTCGACAAGGCGCGGCAACCATCCCTCCAGGCCAAGCCCGTTAAAGATCAGCAATCTGGCATCCGCAAGCGTCCGCACATCGGCCGGGCTTGGCTCATAGAGATGGACATCGCCATCCGGGCCGACCAGCGTGACGACATCGACATTCTCGCCTCCGACCTGCCGGGCCAAATCGCCAAGAATGGAAAAACTCGCAACAACCGTAATCCTGTCCGCCGCAAAGGCCGGCCCATGCAGTCCAACTATTATGGTCAGACCAATAGCGGCTCGCATGAATGCCCTGCGTATCATCGTAATCATCACCTCTTTTTCAGCGTTGCAAATGCGGGAGATGCAAGGCCTGCGAAATAATGCTGCCCTTCGTTCCGAACAGAACGGACGCCGCGTAAATTAGCCCCGCGCCGATGATGATTGCCGGCGATGTGGGCACATCGGCATGATAGGAAACCAGAAGCCCGCCAAAGGACGCCACGACGGCGAACAGGCAGGCCATCCCGATTTGCCCCGGAATGGTCTCTGACCAGAAGCGCGCGGCAGCGGCTGGCAGGATCATGATCCCGACCACCATCAGCGTGCCGAGCGCCTGAAACCCGCCGACCAGATTGAGCACCACCAGCGCCAGAAAAACCAGATGGACGAACGCTCCACCGCCGCCGACGGACTGCAAAAACCCTGGATTGAAACACTCCGCGATCAGCAGCCGGTACATCACCGCCAGGGCGTTGATCGTAATCGTCGTGACGACGGCAATCAGCAGAATCGCGGCATTGTCAAGCGCCAGCACGGTCCCGAACAGAACATGGATCAGATCGACATTCGAGCCGCGGATCGATACGAGCAGCACGCCGAGGCCCAGCGAAACGAGATAGAAAGCGGCAAAGCTGGCGTCTTCCCGCAACGGCGTCAGCCGCGAGACGACACCGGCCAGCAGCGCCACGATCAGCCCCGCCAGGACACCGCCGATCGCCATCGCGCTGAGCGACAACCCCGATATCAGAAAGCCGATCGCCGCGCCGGGCAAGATGGCGTGCGCCATGACATCGCCCATCAAACTCATGCGCCGGATGATCAGGATCACGCCAAGCGGCGGCCCCCCGAGGCTGAGCGCAATACAGCCGACCAGCGCGCGGGTCATGAAGCCGTATTGGGTGAACGGCTCTATGACGGCTTCGTAGGGACTCATGCGATCTGCCTGTCGCAGAGCGGCGCATTGTCCTCAAACGCTTCGCTCATCCACCGCGATTTGAGCAGATTCTCCGGGGTAAGAACCTCAAGGGTCGGACCCCATGCGATTTTTTCACGCGCCAGAAGCAGCGTATTGGGGATGTGCTGCCTGACAATATGCAGATCGTGGAGAACGGCGACGATCATCCGGCCTTCGCCATGCCAGCGCTCAACGAGATCGAGCAGGTCGGCCGTGGTGCGCGCGTCGATCGCCGTGAAAGGCTCGTCGAGCAGCAGGACCTTGGCATCCTGCAGCAGCATTCTGGCGAACAGCGCCCTTTGAAGCTGGCCGCCGGACAGCGTGCCTATCATGCGCGTCTCGAACCCCCGGAGGCCGACAGCACTCAGGGCGTCCGAAGCGCGGACCAGATCCTCCCTGCCGACATGGGCGAACGCACCGGTCCTGCGCCAAAGGCCGAGGGCAACCAGATCCAGCACCTGTATCGGGAATGCACGGTCGAGTTCATTCTGCTGGGGAAGATAGGCGATATCGCGCCGGTCGATCCCGTCAATGCGGATTTCACCGTGATTGACCGGCAGATTGCCCATTATGCCTTTCAAGAGGGTGGACTTGCCGGCTCCGTTCGGGCCCACGATCGCCGTGAAAGAGCCCGGCTCGAACGTGCCCGTGAGGTGATGCACCGCCGGATGCCGCCTATAGGACAGGGTGAGATCGCAGAGCCTGATTGCCGGGGCTGTCATGGCTTCACCACCAGCCCACCACTGCGCCAACGGCAAGCCAGAGCAGAACCGAAAGCCCGCCGGTCAGGGCGAGCCTTTGCAGTGCTGACGACTGAAGCGCCGTTGAGGCTTTGAAAAACATGCCAGAAACCCGCCCGCGCCTCACCCGGAGATGAAGCGCGCCGAAATGGTATAATGTAACATTATTTGCCCGAGAAAATGCGAGGGCGCAAGGGGTTTGTTATATTGTTACACTAGTTTGGACAGACTCGTCCTGCTCCTCGGCCTCAGCGTATTGCGCACCGAACCGGCTGCGGAGGTCGTGCTCTTCATAGCGCCGGGCAATCACAATATACACGGTGAAGCTTGTCGCGATCAGAGCATGGCCCACCGTCATCAGAGGCGTCATCCAGAGACCGAACAGAACGCCCAGATACATCGGATGGCGCATCAGCCGGTACGCGCCGCGCGTCTTCAGTTCCGGAGCCGGGATCGGGTTGCCATGCGACCATGCCAGGGACTGGCGAATGCCGAGGAATTCGAAGATATCGAAGCTGAGTGCGGATACGAGAAGCAGGAGCCATCCGGCCACAAACAGGGTCCAGAAAATCGCAGCGACTGTCCCGTGTCCATCCCATAGTGTGATCGGGATCGGCTGCCAGAAAACCAGCATTATGAAACCGGCTACGCTCGCCGCGATGACATAGGTTGAGCGTTCAAACCCTTCGGGCACGGTGCGTGTCCACCACGCCTTGAAGCGGGGCCGCGCCATCAGTGAATGTTGCAGGCCGAACAGGGCGATGAGCCCGATATCGATCATTGCCGCCAGCGCCGGATGAGACGTGCCGCCAATATCCACCGTCGGCGCGGCCCAAGGATCGGAAAATTCCGGCAAATTGACGAGAAACAGGACAAAATGTGTAAAGAAGATGGCTGTAAACGTGAACGCCGCGAGGCTGACGATGATTCCTGCCCATAGGGCTGCATTGCGTGGGTAACTCTGGACATCAATACTGGACACTGTCATGGCGGACCTCCTGCAAAGCCTATGACTTTAGTCTTACGTAGAAGTTTGTAATTTGGGGGTTCGAACTTGGGCAATTAGAGGATTGTTTGTGTTTTGAGCGGGTGCGCCGGATCGTGTTAGATTTGTCCAAGCTGCGCAGGATTCGCCAGGAACGGTCAGAGCGGATGCGCCCAAGCCCCATATGCACATAATAGCGATAATAAAGCGCGGGAGACAGACATGGCGGAACGATCGGATTTCGAAACCCATGAGGTAACAAACCAGCCGCCGCCACTTGAGAACCATAATCTCTTCACATCGGACCGCGCCCTGATGAAAGCCGTTGCCGTGAACGGCGCGGAATGGGCGACGGAGCGGCTGACGGCTTATGGCGCTGAACTGGGCAAGTCCGAAACCATCGAACAGGGGCGTCTTGCCAATCGTTTTCCGCCGCAGCTCCGGACTCACGACCGTTTCGGCCACAGGATCGACGAGGTTGAGTTTCATCCCGCCTGGCATGCGATCATGACGCTGGCGGTCGGCGAAGGATTGCACTCGGCCCCGTGGTCCGATCCGCGTCCCGGCGCGCATGTCGCGCGGGCTGCTGCGCATTTCATGCACGGGCAAATCGAGCCGGGCAGCCTTTGCCCGACAAGCATGACGCTGGGCAGCGTTCCGGCCTTGATGCGTGATCCGGCGATTGCCAGAGCGTGGCTGCCGAAAATTTTCTCACGCGCCTATGACGGCAGCGACCGGCCGGTAGCAGAGAAAAGCTGCGCGCTGATCGGCATGGGCATGACCGAGAAACAGGGCGGCTCCGATGTCCGCACGAATATGACCAAGGCCGAGCCTGGTGAATCGGGCGGTCCCGGCGCCGCCTATCGCATTACAGGGCATAAATGGTTCTTCTCCTGTCCGCAGATCGATGCGCATCTGGTTCTGGCGCAGGCACCCGGCGGCCTGAGCTGTTTTTTCATGCCGAAGTGGCTTCCGGACGGAACGCGCAACGCCATCCGCATCCAGCGGCTGAAGGACAAGATCGGCAACCGCTCCAACGCCTCTTCGGAGGTGGAATTTCAAAATGCGATCGGCTGGCTGATTGGCGGTGAGGGGCGCGGCGTGCCGACCATCATCGAGATGGGCAATCATACGAGGCTGGACTGCGCTTTGGGATCGGCGGGGTTGATGCGGGCCGCACTTGCGCAAGGCGTGCATCATGTCCGTTACCGGCGGGCTTTCCAGCGTCACCTGATCGATCAGCCGCTCATGGCCAATGTCGTCGCCGATCTCGCCATCGAGTCCGAGGCGGCAACGCATTTGTCAATGCGGATCGCGCGCGCTTTCGACCTTGCGGGGGAGGACGAAAAGGAAGCGGCACTCCGCCGGTTTTGCACGCCCGCCGCGAAATACTGGATCTGCAAGCGCACCCCCAGCCATGTCGCCGAGGCGATGGAGGTGCTCGGCGGCAATGGCTATGTCGATGAGGGGCCGATGGGCCTCTATTACAAGGAGGCTCCGCTCAATTCGATCTGGGAGGGCGCAGGCAATATCATGTGCCTCGATGTGCTCCGCGCGGCACAGAAGGATGCGGGCGTGATCGAGGCTTACATTGCCGAGATCGAGATAGGCCGTGGCGCGGACAACCGGCTGGATAACGCCATGGATGAGGTGAAAAACGTGCTGGCCGATCAGAATGGCATCGAGATACGCGCCCGGGCCGTGGTGGAAAGGATGATGATGGTGCTGCAAGGAGCGCTATTGGTACAGCACGCGCCGGAAGCTGTAGCCGATGCGTTCTGCCGGTCGCGTCTCGGCGGCGAATGGGGGCAAACCTTCGGAACCTTGCCGAAGGATACGGACCTTCGCAGCATCATCGACCATGCCAGTCCTGCCTGATCGGAGGCGGGGCTAACCCCGCCTGACCCCTTCTAACCTGCGATCCGCCATTCTCTTGCGGGCACCGGGTCCCAGACTTTCCAGGCGGGGTCACCGGACTCCCAGTAGTTCTCCAGAAGAACCTTGTCGCGAAGCGTGTCCATCGGATGCCAGAAGCCGGTATGCCGGAATGCCGCCAGTTGTCCCTGCTGCGACAGTTCACGCAGCGGTTCCTGCTCAAAGGAGATGCCATCATGTTCGATAAGGGCGATGGCCTCCGGCTCGATGACGAAAAAGCCGCCATTGATCCATGAGCCGTCACCTTTGGGTTTTTCACGAAAATTGCGTACCAGCATATCGCTCTCGCCGAGCACGAAGGCTCCAAACCGGCCTTCGGGCTGAACCGCTGTCAGCGTCGCGAGTTTTCTCTGCGCATGGTGAAAATCAATCAGCTTACGGATGTTTATGTCGGCGACGCCGTCTCCATAGGTGCAGCAGAATGTTTCCCCACCGACATAACGCGCCGCGCGTTTGATGCGCCCGCCGGTCATGCTCTCCTCGCCCGTATCGACAAGCGTGACGCGCCAGGGCTCGACACTGTTGCGGTGATAGCTGACGCTCTGATCGTTCATGTCGAAGGTGACATCGGAATGACGCAGCGCATAGCTGGCGAAGAATTCCTTGATCATGTAGCCCTTGTAGCCGCAGCAGATCACGAAATCATTCAGCCCGTAATGGGAATAGATTTTCATGATGTGCCAGAGGATTGGCCGGCCGCCGATCTCGACCATGGGCTTGGGGCGAATATAGCTTTCTTCGGAAATTCTTGTTCCTTTGCCGCCGGCAAGGATAACGACTTTCATGGGTTTTCCCCTTAATATTATTTTTAAAATAAGTTCTCAGGCAATCATTCGGTCCGGCTCAGGCTCAACGATCAGGACCTCGGGAATGGGCACGACGAATTGCGCACCCCATTCGCGCGCATGCCCCATCTGCTGCATGATTTCGGTCTTCAGATTCCAGGGCAGAATCAGAATCAGATCGGGACGGACTTCATCAATCGCTTCGACCGGCCTGATCGGGATGCGCATGCCCGGCGTGTAGAGCCCCTGCTTGTAGGTGTTCCGGTCGACGACGAAATCCAGAAAATCGGGGCCGATGCCACAATAGTTCAACAAAGTATTGCCCTTGCCGGGCGCGCCATATCCGCATATGCGGCGGCCAGCAGCTTTCGCCTCGATTAGAAATGACAAGAGATTGTGCTTGGTGCGGATGACCTGCTCACCAAAGGATGTATAGGTCTCAAGCTGCTCAAATCCCGTCTGCCTTTCCCGCTCCATCAGTCGGGGCACCGGCGGTGCAACCTCATGAGAGGACGCTTCATGCGCAAGATAGATCCGCAGCGAACCGCCATGTGTCGGCAACTCCTCCACGTCGATCAACTTCAACCCGTGATTTTTCGCGAGCCGGTCGATCGTCAGGAAAGAAAAGTAGGAAAAATGCTCGTGATAGATGGTGTCAAACTGGTTTTCATCCATCAGGCGCTGCAAATGGGGAAATTCGAACGTCGCCACCCCCTCCGGTTTGAGCAGATGCTTCACGCCTGAGACAAAATCGTTCAGGTCCGGAACATGCGCCAGCACATTATTGCCGACGATCAGGTCGGCTTCGCTGCCTTTTTCCTTCAATTCCCTCGCCAGCTTGCTTCCAAAGAATTCCGGACAGACCTCAATGCCTTTCTGCCGCGCGACTTCGCCGACATTCAGCGCCGGTTCAATACCCAGCACCGGAATCTTCATCGGCTGGAAATGTTGGAGCAGATAGCCGTCATTGCAGGCGATTTCGACAACGAGGCTGTCCGGCCCGAGACCGAGCCGGGGCGCGATCATCTCGCAATAGGCTTTCGCATGCGCAACCCAGCTCGTCGAGAAGGAGGAGAAATACGCATATTCGCGAAAAATCGAATCCGGCGTCACATATTCCTTGAGCTGAACAAGGTGGCATTCGCCGCAAACAAGCGCATGAAGGGGATAAAAGGCCTCCATCTCGTCGAGCTGATCGGGCCGCAGGAAACTTTGACAGGGCGGCGAGACTCCCAGATCAACGAAGGTGTGGTGCAGTGGCGCGCCGCATAAACGGCACGGGGCAGGCAGACCAGGCTGTTTGCGCTGGCCGATGATAAGATCTTGAGCATTCATGATTTTCTGCCGGTGTTACACGTTACAAACGGACTCGAGCCTGATTCATTGCTGTTGCAAGAGAAGGTTTAGCCGGACCAGACGGCCCCCCGAAACACCATTTCCGTGCAACGCGCCGACATCTACACCTTTTTGGTGTATTGCTGAATACGCGAAATCACGTTTCCGGGTAAAACTCCCAGTTTTCCTCAATGCGAAGTTTAGGATTGTGTACAATTTGGATAAGACGCGACGGTTCTTGCTATGCGCCAATTATGCAACAAGACCATTGTGCAGATCATTCCTTGCGCAATCTCGGCGTCTTAACCGGCCGGTCTAAAGCTTGAGATCACCTTCTCCAGTTCCGGCAGCAGCCGGGCCTTCTGCGCGATTGGCATGGTGCCGAATAAAATGAAATATCCCCCATCTTTTCCTGACAGCATCACGAATATCACGGCAATGCTCCGTTCGGACTTTTCCTTTTCGGTCGCCGCTTCGCCTGTGATGCGGTAACCGTCAAGCCCGCCGATCGTGACGCGCTCCTCGCCCACAATCTTGCTGTCATAAATGCCTGTCAGTCCGTTGAATCGGGCCTTGGCCGCTTGCTCGATATCGCCGACCACGGATTGATCCACAGACGGCGCAATCATGATAGCCGCCTCCTTGGACAGACGGCTCACGCCAGTCTGCGGACCGGTTCCGGATGTATTGTAAAGTTCCGCCGTCCCGGCAATGCTGGCCGCCAGCTTGAAAGGTCCGAGATAGCCGAGTTCGAACAATTTTACCTGAGGTCCGGGCGTGTCGGACATTTTCACCGTGGCCAGCGTTTGCTCGACCTGTTCGCGTGTCATGGTTCCCGATTCCAGCACGGATTCGGCAACGTTAGCCGTAACGAACCCGGTAAGCCCCTTTTCCGTAAAGATCAGGATGAACTTCGCAATCCTGATTTCGTTCTGCGTTTGTGTCGCGGTGAAGTAGACATACTCGCCTGTGCGTTCCGGCAATCTGCCGACCTTGGTATCCGTCATGCCACGCTGCGCCAGGGTCCCGGTATGATCCGGAATCGACTTCAATTCGTCATAGGCAGCAGCCGGCATCTGGATCATGACATATGACGCATTGCTTTCCGGGTCGATGAAGCCGGAAAAACGCGGGGCCGGGATAAATTTTGTGTCCAGATCAATCGCGATGCGGCTATTGGGCGGCTGCCTGTATTCCGCATGTGCGGATATCGGCGCAATGAGAGTGCTGAAAATTGTAACGAGGGTTGCGAGGAGAATGAAACCGATCAACCTGGCGAACAGACTTTTACGCTGAGGGACAACTCTGAAGATCAAGACCAGACATCCTTTTTCTACTCGTATAAGGACAGTCTAGCGCATATGGGCGGCGAAACGGAGACTTGATCTTCGTCATCCGAGCCAAGGGGCGCCGTTACCATGATCGTGGCACAGGATGCCTGCCAGCAAGGGATGGGATTTGGGCAGGGTCGGGCAAGATGCCCGTATTAGGAGTTCCATACAGGGCGTGTCGGTTATACTTTGCTGAAAGAACCCAAGGAGGCAGCGATGCGAATTTTGTTTACCGGTGGATCGGGCAAGGCGGGGCGTCATGCCGTCGACTTTCTTATCGGCCAGGGGCACAGGGTGTTGAACGTCGATTTGCAACCGCTCGACCACCCGCGCGTGGATAACCGCATCGCCGACATCACGAATGCCGGCCAGATGTTCGATGTCATGGCGAGCTATGCCGGATTCGACGAACTGGAGCCTGGTACAGGTGTTCCACGCTTTGACGCGGTGGTGCATTTCGCCGCTATCCCGCGGCTTTTGCTGACGGCTGATAATGAATGCTACCGGATCAATACGCTTGGAACCTACAACGTCATCGACGCGGCCGTGAAACTCGGCGTCAGGAAGATCATCTTCGCCTCGTCCGAGACGACTTACGGTGTGTGTTTTGCCGATGGCGAGCGCAAGCCGGACTATCTGCCGATAGACGAAGACCATCCGGTCATACCGGAAGACAGCTATGCCATGTCAAAGGTCGTCAACGAAGTGACGGCCCGCAGTTTTCAGCGGCGCTCCGGCTTTGACATCTACGGTCTGAGAATCAACAATGTGATTGAACCCCACGAGTATAAGCAAAATTTCCCGGCCTATATGGCTGACCCGTCCGTGCGCCGCCGCAATATTTTCGCCTACATCGATGCGCGCGATCTCGGTCATATGGTTGACCGGTGCCTTGCTACAGACGGGCTTGGATTCGAGATCTTCAATGTCTCCAACGACGACCATTCCGTAAACCTGACGTCCGCTGAACTGATTGAAAAATATTACCAGGGCGTTCCCGTGAAGGAAGTCGGCGGGAATGAGACTTTCTATTCCAACAAGAAAGCCAAGAGATTGCTGGGTTACAGTCCAAAACACAGTTGGAGACTGTATCTGGACGATCCGCGATGACTGTTGATCTTGGTAAGAAAATCGGCGTTGAGACACATGGACAGTGTCTCAGCATCGAATGTCGGCAATCAGCATAAGCGGGGTGCAATGTGTTTGATCTCCACCACGACTTTTACCGTCCCTTATGGGTCCGCATAGTCATCACCGTTGCATCTGTCGGGTGGGGATTGGTGGAGTTGGCGAATGGAAATAATTTCTGGGCAATCCTTTTCATCGGCATTGGCGTTTACGCCGGCTACAACTTTTTTGTAACGTTCAATCCGAAAGACACGGAATAATCAGATCTCATACATCCCCGGCGCCTGCGGGTAATGTGCGAGCGAGGCAGCGTGCAACTGCTTTTCTGCATTTGAAGTAAGTCGAAGCAGCTTGTGGGGATTCTCAATGCACGCGAGGTGCAAACCTTGAGTTTTTAGCGCCCGATTCATAACCTCATCGGAAGGAAAGCCTTCTCACGGCCGGTATCAATTCACTGAAATGGTCGATGACGGCGTCGGCTTCCAACTCCTCGATTGCGCAATTGCGATAGCCGAAGCTCACGGCAATGAACGGAATCCGTGCCGCCTTTGCGGTTTTCGCATCCGTCTCGCTGTCACCGACCATGATCGCGCGTGCCGGGTCGCCGCCGATACGGGCAATTGTTTCGAGCAATGGCGCCGGATCGGGCTTGCGCACTGTCAGCGTATCCGCGCCAACAATCGCACCGAAATAATCCCGCAGATCAAGGGCCTGAAGCAGCTTGAGAGACAGTTTTTCGCGCTTATTGGTGCACACGCCGAGCAATGCGCCCTGTTGGCGCATCTCCGTCAGGGCCTCGATAAACCCCGGAAAAGGGCGGCTTTCATCCGCTATATGCTCGCCATAGAACGCGATAAAGCGCTCGGACATTTCATCGAGCTGCCTTTCGCTGACATTGTAGCCCAGATATTTGACGGCCGCGCGCAGCATCGCCTTGCTGCCGTGGCCGACAAAACGTTTGACGACGGTCTCATCGACGGCGTCAATATCATAAGCGTTCAGCGTCCGGTTCGCCGCGATGACGAGATCCGGCGCAGTATCGACCATTGTGCCGTCGAGATCGAAAACGA
This sequence comes from uncultured Hyphomicrobiaceae bacterium, assembly GCA_964407125.1. Taxonomy (GTDB): domain Bacteria; phylum Pseudomonadota; class Alphaproteobacteria; order Rhizobiales; family Rhodomicrobiaceae; genus JAHQVI01. The sequence goes on from CAYOUP010000001.1 coordinate 27,291, forward strand.
CCGATAGACCGTCCATAAATGACTCGCTTTCCTTGTGCCGCGATCCGCTGACGTTATATGACTCCGGGAACGGTAATGCCAATGCCCGAAACAGCCGCATTGAAAAGCGGGAGGATAAAAGGGCGAACGCCGCTGAATCGACTTGCAGGCCAGAAGGAGCCTCCCGCCATGGATGAAAACGCCAGAAAACTCATTTTTCAGCAATGTTATGTTGACGGCGCCTGGATTGGCGAAGGCAAGGACCCGGTGCTCAATCCCGCAACCGGGGCAGAGTTGGCGCGCGTCCCCGATGTCGGCGCGGAAGGGGCACGTACGGCCATCGAAGCTGCCAACCGGGCGTTTCCCGGCTGGGCGGCCATGCTGGCCAAGGAACGCGGGGCAATCCTTCGGCGCTGGTTCGATCTCATCAACGAGAATGCCGAAAGCCTCACCCAGATCATGACCGCCGAGCAGGGCAAGCCGCTTGCCGAAGCGCGGGGGGAAGTCGCCTATGGCGCATCTTTCGTCGAGTTTAATGCAGAACAGGCCAAGCGCATTCTGGGCGAGGTGATCCCATCTCACCGCAAGGACGGCAGGATCGTCGTGCTGAAACAGCCCATCGGTGTTGTCGGCGCAATCACACCATGGAATTTCCCGCTCGCAATGATCACGCGCAAGGTCTCCCCTGCCCTCGCCGCAGGCTGCACCATCGTCGTCAAACCTGCCGAGGACACGCCGCTGACCGCGCTTGCGCTCGCCGAACTGGCCCATCGCGCCGGTTTCCCGAAAGGCGTGCTCAACATCATCACCGGCGATCCGCCCACCATCGGCAAGGAGCTGACCGAAAGCCCGCTCGTACGCATGATCGCCTTTACCGGCTCGACCGAGGTCGGCAAGATCCTGATGCGCCAGGCCGCGAGCACGGTCAAGAAGGTCGCGCTGGAACTTGGCGGCAATTCACCTTTCATTGTTTTCGACGACGCCGATCTCGACAAGGCCGTTGACGATGCGATCGCATCGAAATTCCGGAATATGGGCCAGACCTGTGTCTGCGCGAACCGTATTCTCGTTCATGATGCGATCTATGACACATTCGCCGAAAAGCTGGCCGCGAAAGTCAGCGAGATGAAGGTCGGGCCGGGCGACGAGGATGGCGTCCTGCAGGGACCGCTGATCAATGAGGCGGGCCTGGAAAAGGTCGAGCAGCATGTTGCGGACGCCATCACTAAGGGCGGCACCGTCCTGACCGGCGGCAAGCGTCATGCGCTGGGCAAGACATTCTTCGAACCGACCGTCATCACCGGCGCGACAACCGAAATGCTCTTCGCGCAGGAGGAAACCTTCGGCCCCGTGGCGCCGCTCTACCGCTTCAGGACCGAGGAAGAAGCCATCGCCATCGCCAACAGCACGCCCTACGGTCTTGCCGCCTATTTCCAGTCGCGCGATATCGGACGCATCTGGCGCGTTGCCGAACAGCTCGATTTCGGCGTGATCGGCATCAATGAAGGTGTTATGGCAACCGAACTCGCTCCGTTTGGTGGTATGAAACAATCCGGCCTCGGCCGTGAAGGGTCTCATCACGGCATCGAGGAATTTGTCGAGATGAAATATCTCTTCATGGGCGGAATTGCCGGTTGATGGAGGGCGAAATGCTGAAAATGAGTGCCGACATCTGCAAGGCACTTGCCGCGGAGCGCGCGATCGAACTTGTCCAGCCTGGCATGAAACTCGGGCTCGGCACGGGTTCCACGGCGAGCAAATTTGTCGATCTGCTGGGCAAGAAAGTCCAGGAGGGGCTGGACGTCATCTGCGTGCCGACATCGGAAGACACACGGATGCAGGCGGAGCGGCTGGGCATCAAGCTCGCCTCGCTGGATGATCTCATCACACTCGACCTGACCGTCGATGGTGCGGATGAAATCGACGAGAACCTCAACCTGATCAAGGGCGGCGGCGGCGCGCTGCTGCGCGAGAAGATTGTGGCGATGGCATCGGAGCGCATGGTCGTCGTTGCCGATCACTCCAAATTCGTCGCCACGCTCGGAGCGTTCCCGCTGCCGGTCGAGGTCGTGCGGTTCGGAGCCAAGGCCACGATCCAGATGATCAGCGAGGCCGCGCAGGATGCCGAATGCTTCGGCGAGATCGAACTGCGCCGTCTCAATGGCGAGTATTTCGTCACCGACAATGGCAACTACATCGCCGATTGCAGTTTCGAGGAAATCCCCGAGCCTGAAACGCTGAGCGACGTGCTGGAAATGCTGCCCGGCGTCGTCGAGCACGGGCTGTTCATCGGCATCGCGGATCAGGCGATCATTGCCGGTCCGGACGGTGTCGATATTCTCGAAATGGATGATGGCGACGAGGAATAGCCGCCAGCATCGCAGCTCACGGTGAATCAACCGGAATTGACTGCCAACAAGCTGTGGTCATGCCTATGCTTTTTGCAGAATGGCCGCGGCAAGGAGACTACGCATGGCATATGATTACGACCTGTTCGTCATCGGCGGCGGTTCCGGCGGGGTTCGGGCGGCGCGCATGGCGGCAATGTCAGGCGCACGTGTCGCGCTTGCCGAGGAATACAGGTTCGGCGGCACATGTGTCATTCGCGGCTGCGTGCCAAAGAAACTTCTGGTTTACGGCAGCGGCTTTCCGCATGAATTCGAGGATGCGAAAGCTTATGGCTGGAGCGTGGACGGCGTGTCCTTCGACTGGCCGACTTTGCGCGACAATGTCCAGAATGAAGTCAGCCGGCTGAGTGGCATCTACATCAATCTGCTCGACGGTGCCGGCGTCGAGCATGTGCATAGCCGCGCCGTGCTCGAAGACGCCAATACGGTGCGTATCGTCTCCGAAAAGCGCACCGTCAGCGCGCGTACTATCCTCATCGCGACGGGCAGCTGGCCGTACACGCCGCGCATTGCCGGGCATGAGCACGTCATAACCTCCAACGAGATTTTCACGCTCGAAACGCTGCCGGAAAGCATCGCGATTGTCGGCGGCGGCTATATCGCCGTTGAATTTGCCTTCATTCTTGCCGGTCTCGGCGTGGACGTGACCGTGATTTACCGGGGCAACAAGCTGCTGCGTGGCTTCGATGAAGATCTGCGCGATCATCTTGGATTGGCGGCGGAGAATGCAGGCATCAGGACGATCTTCGAGCGCACCATCGCACGGATCGAAGAAGCGCATGGGCGAAAAACGCTGACTTTCGGTGAAGGCGGCGAGATGCAGGTCGAGCAGGTGATGTATGCGACAGGCCGCATGCCGCTGACGGCCGATATGGGCCTTGAAAAAGCGGGCGTCGAACTTGGCCAGGTCGGCGAAATCGTTGTGGACGAATATTCGCGGTCTTCGGTCCCCTCCATTTATGCCGTCGGGGACGTCACGAACCGCGTGAACCTGACGCCGGTCGCGATCGACGAGGCAATGTGTTTCGTCGATACGGTGTTCAAGGACAATCCGCGTCCCGTCGATCACAGCTTTATTCCGACTGCCGTGTTCTCCCAGCCTGAAATCGGCACGGTCGGCATGACCGAGGCGCAGGCGCGCGAGCGATATGGCGAGATCGACATCTACAAATCGACTTTCCGCCCGATGAAGCACACGCTTTCGATGCGCAACGAGAAAATGCTGATGAAGCTCGTCGTCGATGCGGAGAGCGGTCGCGTGCTCGGCTGTCACCTCATGGGGCCGGACGCGGCGGAGATGGCGCAGTTGCTGGCAATCCCCATGCGGATGGGCGCGACCAAGGCGGATTTCGACGCGACCATGGCCCTGCATCCGACCGCAGCGGAGGAACTCGTCACCATGCGCCAGAAATGGATCCCGCCGCAGGATTAGGCCGCAGTGTTTTCCAGATATCCCCTGCCCTCGCTTTTCGGGTGCCGCATGAGCGCCGGGATAAGCCGTGGCAATTCAGGGACGACTCGGTCAAATTATCCCCATATACACCATTTGGTTGTGTAAAATATCAATATTTCTCTTTATAGTTGCATTCTAAGGATATGCTGCAATCGCGGCGGAAGCTTTTTGAAACGCAACTTGTAGAGAGATGAGACGACGCAATCAAAACCAGGTTTCGCCCAAGCGCCAGAAGGCGGCCTCGTTGAATCTGCTCGACCTTTCACAGCAGAAAGGCAAGCGGAACGGCGGCCTTTACTGGACCATGCTCGTCTCGATGATTGCCGCCTATGGCACCTATATGGCGTCGATTGCGAATATGGAGCGGTCTCAGGGCGACTCGCCGGACCAAAGCCAGAGCGCCAGCGCGTCATTGGCGCTTGAAAGCGATACGGAAGCGCTGGAGAAGGCCGACCGCGAGCCGATCGAGATCAGCATTCCCAACCTGCCGAATACAGTTACCGAAGACGCAGCCGCGCCGCTTCCCAAGCTGATCGACAGGCTGCCCGAGCAGGAAAGCGACAGCGCCGCACCGCCGGAACGCCCGAAGAACGCCGTTGAACCGGAACCGCCTGCCCGGGCGGAGCTGCCTATCATCGTTCACGCGATGACCGCCTCCAACAAGGTATCGCCTGCCGCACGGGCAATCCTGCGGCGCATCAACGAAGCCGCTGATCATGACAAGCCCCCGTTCGGCCCGAGCGAAGCTGAAGACACAGGACCGGCGCAACTCGCTGTAAACACCGCTCCATCCCCGCCATTGCCGGAGCGGCGGCCCTATATCACAACAGAGATCGCCAGCCAGCAGCTCAGCAGCCAAAGCGGTACGAGGCTGACGCGTCCGGAACGCCAGACCAAACCTGTACCGACAAACATACTCGCTTACCGCGAAAGTGTACGCGCTCATCTCGCCGCGCACAGGCCAAGCGGCGGCTTCGGTTCCGGCCGCGTCGCCGTCGCATTCAGATTATCCGATGACGGAAAGGTCAGCTCCGCGCAAGTCATTCAGGCGCCGGAAGCGGAGGATCTCGACGAGCGCGCCCTGAACGCTCTTTACCAGGCGGTGCCGTTCCCCTCCGCGCCGGACAATACAGCCGAGAAATACAGGGCATTCGCCGTATCGTTTATTTTTGAATAAATTCCGCGTCAGACTGTGCGCTTGGCGATCTCGCCGCCGGATTACTGCGGGGATCAAACTTGCCTGCGATCTTTTCGGCGATCATGCTCCCGATCGGCAGCGCGGATGTTGCCGCAGGAGACGGCGCATTGCAGACATGCAGCATGCGGTCCGTTTCCAGAAACAGAAAATCATGCATGAGCGAACCGTCCCGCATCACAGCCTGCGCACGTATTCCGGCTTCCTGCGGCTGCATATCGCCAAGCTCAAGGCTCGGACAATATTTGCGGCACTCATCAAGATAGCGCTTTTTCGAGAGCGAGTTCAGCATCTCGTTCAGCCCTGATTTCATGTGAGCGCCGACCAGCTTCCAGAAACCGCCAAAGGCCAGGAACTCCGCTGAGTCCCGCCATGAGCAGGCGTATTTCTGATAGCCCTCGCGCGACCAGCCGAGCACCGCATTCGGCCCGAGCGTCACCCCGCCGTCGATCATGCGTGTCAGGTGGATGCCGAGAAACGGCAAAGCCGGATCGGGCACCGGATATATCAGTGAACCGATGATACCGTTGCGGGCGGCGGGCAGGCGGTAATATTCGCCGCGAAACGGTATGATCTGAAAATCCGTCCTGAGGCCGGCCAGCCTTGCGAGGCGGTCGGACTGAAGCCCCGCGCAAACGACGAGACAGGAGGCGAGCCACTGCCGGTCTCCGCTGGCCGAGACCGTGACGGCGGAACCCTTCTCCTCAATCCCCGTCACTTCAGCATGATAGACGATATGAACGCCGCGCTTTTTCAACTCATGCGCCATGGCGTTACAGACCTGCTTATAGTCCACGATGCCCGTGCCCGGCACGAAAATCGCCCCAAGCCCGGTTATGTGCGGCTCGCGGCGGCGCAGCTCTTCAGCGTCTATCCATTCCGCCTCGACGCCATTTTGTTCTGCGCGTTCAAGCAACGCTTCCATCCGGCCCAGATCGGCCGGGCTTGTTGCGACAATCATCTTGCCGCACTTTACCGTGGCGATGTTTTTCGACTGGCAGAATGCCTCGGTTTCGATTGCGCCCTGATGGCATAGCCGCGCCTTCAGGCTCCCCGGCGCATAATAGATACCGGAATGGATGACGCCGCTATTATGCCCTGTCTGGTGAAGACCGGGCCAGCCCTCCTTTTCGAGAACCACCATGTTTGCATTCGGATGGGCTTCGCTGAACTTCAGCGCGGTGGCGAGTCCGACAATACCCCCGCCGATTATGCAAAGATCATGGCTCATAGCGGTCACGTCGAGGCAGCAGTGAGGCGCCGAGGCGCGAAGGATCAGACTTCGTCATCCTCATCGCGCGAGCCGCCGACAATTCCCGTCACATCGTCACCGGAATCATCGTCCTCGACTTCGATGAAGGTTTCCTCATCGTCGCCAAGATCGGTATCGTCATCCTCGATTTCCACGAGATCGTCGCCTTCGAGATCGGGGATGTCGGCGTCGTCATCGCTTTCAGCCTCTTCAAGCGGGACTATTTCGACATTGCTGGGCACAGCAACCAGGAGATCGTCATCATCGTCCTCCGTGGCGTTACCTGACAATATTGCCCGGGCGCCGGAATTATCATGCTGGAAAAGCGTGTCGCACATCGGACAGACGATTTCGTCGCGATTCAAATCGTAGAATTTGGCTCCGCAGTTCTGACATACACGCTTCGAACCTCGGGCAGCTTTCATTGACATGGAAGGGCCTCGTCACCTGTTCTTCTTGCTGATTTCAGGAAATTGGGCATCTGCATAGGCATGGATCGCGCGCCATGTCAAAGCCAAATACACGATTTTCTTGAGCTGCGATTGAGAATTGACAGCGAAGCGTCGGCTGGGCTCTAAAGCAGGGAAGCGTTTCCTTAAGCATTCCGGTATCCGGCAAGCCTATCAAGGCCATACAATGAAGCAATTCGCGGCAGTTCAAAGCGGCCCACTCTCCGGCAGAGCGACCGTCCCCGGCGACAAGTCGATTTCTCACAGAGCGCTCATATTCGGCGCGCTTTCGATCGGCGAAACAAGGATTACAGGACTACTCGAAGCAGCCGATGTGCTGGCGACCGCACGGATCGTGAAGCAACTCGGCGCCGGAGTTTCCCGAAACGATGGTGAATGGACCGTTACCGGGCGCGGCATCGGGGGCCTTCGCTCACCGGACGAACCGCTGGATTTCGGCAATTCCGGCACCAGCGCCCGCCTGATGGCCGGGGTCGTGACGGGCCATGACATCGAAGCCGTGTTCCAGGGTGATGCATCCTTGTCACGCCGCCCGATGGGGCGCGTTCTGACCCCACTCAAGAAAATGGGGTTGAGCATTCCCGACACACATCGCGATACGCTGCCCCTGACGCTGCGCGGCGCGGCGCAGGCCATACCGATCGTCTACCGGTTGCCCGTGCCCTCCGCTCAGGTAAAATCGGCAATATTGCTCGCCGGGCTCAGCGCGCCGGGCGACACGACCGTCATAGAGCCCGAGATCACCCGCGACCACACCGAGAAGATGCTGCAATATTTCGGCGCGCAGCTTGAGATCGCCGATGGCGAGGACGGGCGCAGTATCACTTTGAAGGGCCAGCCCGTGCTTCAGGGCAAGCCGATATCCGTACCCGGCGACCCGTCCTCCTCGGCGTTTCTGGCGGCGGCGGCCCTGATCTGTCCCGGCTCGGACATCGTTATCGAGAATGTCCTCGTCAATCCGACACGGACCGGCTTCTACGAAACGCTGGGTGAGATGGGCGCAAACATCACATTCGAGAACAGCCGCGAGCAGGGCGGCGAACCCGTCAGTGACATCCGCGTTCAATCCAGCACGCTCAAAGGCGTGACGGTCCCGCCGGAGCGCGCACCGTCCATGATCGACGAATATCCTGTACTGGCGATGCTTGCGGCCTATGCCGAGGGGCAGACGGTGATGCAGGGACTTGCCGAACTTCGCGTCAAGGAAAGCGACCGGTTAGCCGCGACGGAAGACGGTTTGATGGCCTGCGGTGTTGACGCCCATTCCGAGGATGACACACTGATCGTGCGCGGAACGGGCGGCAGCGTGCCGGGCGGCGCGACGGTCGCCACCCATTTGGACCACCGGATCGCCATGGCGTTTCTCGTGCTCGGCCTGCAAACGCAAAAGCCGGTTGTTGTGGACGATATTTCAATGATCGAGACGAGCTTTCCCAGTTTCTTTACCGTACTGGAAAGTCTTGGCGCGCGCTTCGAAGCGGCCTAGCGTATAGGCGTAGATGGGTTGAGCGTAGTGAAACCCATCGGTCCATCGCAAGGTTGGGTGAGGAAGAAATGCGCCAAGCACCACAACTTGGCCTTTCGTGGGAAAAACGAGGAAAGCCTGCCGTAGAGGAGACGGAATGATTATCGCGATTGATGGGCCGGCGGCATCGGGAAAAGGCACGCTGGCCAAGCGCATCGCAACTCATTACGGTTTCGACCATCTTGATACCGGCCTGCTCTACCGGGCCGTGGCGCGCAACATGCTTCGCGCCAATGAGAATCTGTACGATGCCGAAATCGCCACCCGCTACGCAAACGAACTCGATCCGTCCACATTGGATGATGAAACCGAATTGCGCGGCGGCGGAATAGGTGAGGCCGCGTCGGTCATCGCGCAGATTCCGCAAGTGCGCGAGGCTTTGTTCATGTTTCAGCGCCGCTTCGCCGCAGAGCGTGACGACGCGGTCGTTGAAGGCCGGGATATCGGCACGGTGATTTTCCCCAAGGCCGAGGTGAAGCTTTACATAACGGCGCATCGCAGCGAACGGGCGAAGCGCCGTTTCAGGGAACTTGCCGAGCGCGGCGAGCAAACAACCGAGGAAGATGTCTACGCCGATCTTGAAAAACGCGACCTGCGAGACCAGACTCGTGCCTCCGCACCATTGCGGATTGCAGAAGACGCGCTCTTGCTCGATACAACCGAATTAGATATAGATGCGTCATATTTTGCGGCCGTAAGATTGATTGACACCGCTATGGGGCGTTCCGACTGAACTCGGACGCCTGGGCGGTTTAGCCTATACGCTATCCCCGTCAGGGTCGATTTCCGTCTTTCGGACAAACGAGCTTACAGATATTCGGACAAGCGCTCTCCCTCGCCGGTCGGAGAGGCTTTGCCGCGTATTCTGTTGGAAACACAGCAACAAACCACCGGCAGGAAATTTAATGAGTCAAACGCAGATCAACGAACAGGGAGCGAACCAATATAATCCGTCCCAGGAAGATTTCGCAGCACTGTTGGAAGAATCGTTCCTGGAAACGGATATTGGAGAGGGCTCCGTCGTTAAAGGCACAATCGTTGCCATCGAAAATGATCTCGCCGTTATAGATGTCGGCCTGAAAACCGAGGGCCGTGTTCCGCTCAAGGAATTTGGCGCCACCGGACGCAATGCGACTCTGTCGGTTGGCGATCAAGTCGAAGTTTATCTTGAGCGCGTCGAGAATGCGCTCGGTGAAGCCGTTCTCAGCCGCGACAAGGCCAGGCGCGAGGAAAGCTGGAACCGGCTTGAAGAAAAATTCAACGCCGGCGAAAAGGTCGAAGGCATCATCTTCAACAAGGTCAAGGGCGGCTTTACCGTCGATCTTGACGGCGCGGTTGCGTTTCTTCCCGGCAGCCAGGTCGATATCCGCCCGGTCCGCGACATCGGCCCGCTGATGAACATGCCGCAGCCTTTCCAGATCCTGAAAATGGATCGCCGCCAATGAGAGAAGATAGGCATGATCAAGAGTCG
>CAYOUP010000002.1:0-29340 GCA_964407125.1 uncultured Hyphomicrobiaceae bacterium
CTCGATGCCGACAACCTTCGATACGTATAGCTTGAGAAATCGATTCGACTACATTGTGCTCACGTAGAATCTGGTCCCGAGCTTCCTGGGTGGAGTCTTCCTCCGTGAGAGCTTATGGGAAAGGTGCGTGACCCGACCTGATGCATGAAGCACCTATCCTGTGATGATCCGATCAGCCGAGTAGGCATCAGACCATGCGGCGCTCTTTGTGAGGTTCAATTTATAGTTGAACACGGATGGGGCTGCAAGGGACGCTTTGGGAAACCTCACTCGCTTCTATCAGCTCCAAGAACAGCTGCTTCTTGCCTCCCGATCGATATCACTGGCACCGAAGGTTCGAGGACGGCGGCATGAGCTTGCTCCTGGGTTGCCATTTCCGATCAAACTTATCGGAAGCAAGAGAATTGAGTACCTTACCAATTCCATTATCGGAAGAAGGTTGCTTTAAATCACCGAGAACACATTCTGACGCAAATCTAGTACGGTAACCGGAATTATTTTTCAATCTAAAAGATATCAAGAAGCGCTTGACATGACGCGGTTTTTATTGTGTGTGATAGGCCACTATCCAATTATTACCGAATCCAGTACATATGCGTCCTTGCTCCTTTTATTACAATCTTAGTCTCACATTTCTTGGTTGAAGCAATTCGCCAAAATTAAATCGGAGTTAAGACTTGCATGCTTCCAATCCAGGAATATATGTAAGCATCAGAATAATATTCGTGAATGCAATCCTCAATTTCGAACTTGTTTTTCTACGCCTTCCAACTATAGAAACTTGATTACATCCAATGCTACTTAGGAGGTTCAAGCAGACAACCTGAAGTGCTTGAAATGACATATTGCACGAATGATGAATGCCGCCGATATGGAACTCCGTATATGGACCCTTAAGCTGACTGATAGCTGCAATTAGCTGTGGAAGGTGAGGTCATCAAACTGCTGTGGATATTGTTGTACATGCCGTCGGTTGTTCACTTCAGGCTGATCCCCATTGATCCGCTCGCGTGCGCATTTTCACTCCCCTTCTTTTCGTTTCAAGGTTCCTTGAATTGACTCAGTTTAGTGGTGCGGGGTGTGGCGCGTATTACCTGCCTTGTCAGCACCTGTACGTCACGAGCCGCATAGCTCGCATATCGGTTTATCCTTGCTCGGAGACCATGCGGTACATACAGCGCTGGGGAATATGGTGCACCGGGATTGACGGAAATGTGGCGACAAGATATCGAGCCAGATTTTCCACCCCCACTTCCTCGCTAACGGCATGGTTAACGACGATCAACGGTAAATTCATATCGATGGCGATCGCACCATCGAAGCAGTAGAAGATACCATCGTCAACACAGAGCGCAATGTCTGCTTTACATTGTTGCAGCATGGTCATATAGGGTGTGATGGCTCCAGTGCCAATTGCAAGTCGGCTGACACTGTAATCGGGAGGGCCGACCAGGTGCACGGCCTCCTGGCCGTATTCTTGGGTGCGGGCCGCCACCTGCCGAGCTACATCTAAGGCGGTTCTCCCGCTGACATTGTAGACCCGGAAGAATCCATCACTCTCGATTGGCTCACCAAAAGCAAGGAGGCTGCCCCAAGAATCGGGAATGCCGAATTTGGGGAATTGGTCCCAGAGATCGTGACAGCGGATAACCGCCAGGTTCTGTTTCTCAAGAAGAACCCGTTTTTGCTTGGCAGCGGGCAGCTCGAAGATGGTCAAATCACTTTCCTGATGGCGGTAATAAAGAGGCTCATGCGTGACGAGAACATTGCATTCAAGATCGAGCGCTTGTTTTATCGTGTGAGTGAATGGCATCCACGCGACTGCTATGCCGTGTATATCCGCCTGAGGATCTCCGGATTTGATCGTATCTACCGAGTTTTCCGGATGCACCCATCCTGTACCTAGTGAACGAAGATAAGTCTGCAACTCGATTACCTTCATCCTTCACCTTCCCCTCTCTATAGCTGTTCATCACGGCTTCACGCCAGCAACAGTCAGGATAATCCTACCGATTGCCGCCATTCGATAATCTGATCGGGAGACCAGTCATTCCCGTTTGCTTGACCCCAATCGCTGGCTAGGAACTATTTTAATCGCAGGCAGATCCGAGCAGTATAACGAAAGTTGTGCTCGAAGAAATTCGTAGCCAATGCGGATACAGACCTTGATTTGCGCTCGGCGACTTTGTTCGAAAAGTGGTTGCATTGCATAGCGGTTTTTTGGTATGATAACTACATAGAATATATATGACATCATACCACTTTCGTTCACAATCAAGAAAGGGGCGACTGTGGAAACCCAACTTTTCAAAAGCCTGAAGTACGAAGGGTCTCTTTCTGATCGAGTCACCAAACAGATTCAAAACCTAATTGCTGAGGAAAAACTCTCTCCAGGCGACCGATTACCGCCCGAGAGAGAGCTTACATCGCAATTGGGTGTAAGCCGCACGGTGGTGCGTGAAGCGATCAAGGCACTCAAAGCCAAGGGGTTGATCGAAGTTCGACGCGGGAGCGGGGTTGTGGTTACCTCTATAAGTCCGGAACTGCTTTCTGAATCGATTTCCTTTTACCTTCAATTGGAAGCTGAGAGCCTTGAGCACCGGCACATAATGGAACTCCGGATGATGCTTGAGATCGAGATTGCCGGTATGGCAACTAAAGCAGCCACCGAGAGCGATTTAGCCAGCATGGAAAAAGAAATTCAGCACATGGAAGCCCTGCGTGACCGGATCTTGGATGATCCCCAAGCTCGAGAAGAGTTTGCTAGGGCTGATGTGGGTTTCCATCTTGCTCTGGCTAAGGCGACCCATAATCCTCTTCTGCCAGTCCTGTTTAGTCCGATCATCGATTTCCTGATTAAGCAGCGGCTGGATGCGATTGACCAGCCCGGCGCTCTTGAGCAAGGTATGCTCTACCACAAGGATATTCTGGAAGCTATCCAGCATCGTGACGAGGAAGGCGCAAGGAAAGCGATGCGCGAACACCTCGAAAAGTCTGTTGCCATCATGGAAATGGTGGACCGTCGCCGTTAATCTCCACGCTTACGACCTGTGGCTGAGGAGTATTCGCATGAGGCTCGAGAATAAAGTGGCCATCGTGACAGGCGCAGCTTCCGGTATTGGTAGAGCAACCGCGCAGCTCTTCGCAAGCGAGGGCGCAGCAGTCACTGTGGTGGACATCAATGCAGAGGATGGCCGCGCCGTCAGTGCCCGCATCAAGGAGAAAGGTGGTCAATCGATCTTCGTCGAGGCCGACTTGAGCCGAGCCGAGGATGCCGCATGTGTTATCAAAAGCACGGTTGAAAACTTCGGTCGCGTGACTGTACTCCACAACAATGCCGGAATCCTGGTTTTTGGCACTGTAGTTGATTGCTCTGAACAGGATTGGGATCGCGTAATAGCTGTCAACCTGAAGAGTGCCTTTCTTCTGTCGAAGTACGCCATTCCGGAGATGATTCAATCCGGCGCTGGGTCCATCATCAACACCGCATCTGTGGGAGGCATCATCGGCGTTGAGAACGCGACAGCCTACGCCGCATCCAAAGGCGGCATGATCCAGCTTACCCGCTCGATGGCTCTTGATTACGGTGCACATAACATTCGGGTGAATTGCATCTGCCCGGGCTCGATCGAGACACCCATGCTGAAGGGCGTTTGGAAGGCTGAAGGCGAGCAACTAGGGTTGAATCTGGAATCGATGCGCGAGCGCTATCGGGATGGAAGGCCGTTGAAGCGGATTGGAACGGTGGAAGATATTGCCCATGCGGCTCTGTACCTTGCCTCCGATGAATCGGCCTTTGTCACCGGAAGTTGCATGGTTGTTGATGGCGGCGTGACCGTAATGTGAGATCGTCTCGCCGCGCGCGAAACACCAATTCGAAAGGAACATCACATGGATGATCTCACACCCGAAGAGTATATCGACCTGTTCACAAAGATGCTCCGCATTCGCGCCTTCAACGAACGCGAAGCCGAGGAATCGCACCGGGGAAACATATATGGTTACGTGCACCTCTACACCGGCATGGAAGCAGTGGCCGTTGGTGTCATCACAGCATTGCAGCCCGGAGATAAGATCACGAGCACCCACAGGGCCGAAGGCCATTTCATCGCGGCAGGCGTTCCCTTGGATAAATTGATGGCCGAGTGCTATGGGCGGACGACAGGGGTGTGTGGCGGTCGAGGGGGGCCTATGGGGCTGGCCGAGATGGAGATGGGCGTAATCAGTGCTTTTGAGGTCGTCGGTGGGGGGATTGCACTCGCAACCGGCGTTGCCTGGGCGTTTAAGAAGCAGAAGGTGGACAACATCGTTGTGTGTTTCTTCGGGGACGGCGCCTCGAACCAGGGCGTGCTGTACGAGTGTATGAATATGGCCGCTCTTTGGAAACTCCCAATTCTGTATGCCTGCGAAAACAATGGCTACGCGGTTGACACGTCGATCGAACGCGCCTCCGCGAGTACGCAGATTTCGGCGCGGGCGGATGGGTTTGGCCTTCCCGGCGTGGTGGTTGACGGCACCGATGTGCTGGATGTCTTAGCCGCCACCCGGCAGGCCGCGAATCGAGCCCGAGGCGGAGATGGGCCGACGTTCCTCGAGGTGGTTGCTCCCCGCTGGTGCGGGCACAGCCTGGTCGACGCCCAATGGTATTACCGCACACGAGAAGAAGTGATGTATGAACGGCAGAATGACCCGGTCCAGCACCTCCGTGAGCACCTTCTTGCCAAGTCCATTTTGGATGAAGAAGGCATAGATGCTTTGCAAATGCAAGTAGGAGACGAAATCGAGCAGGCCGTCCGCTTCGCTGAATCCAGCCCATGGCCTGCAGCCGAGAGCTTGTTCGATCACCTGTTTGTTGCTGATGGCGAGTGACGACGGAGGGCAAACGAATGTCGACCAGCATATTCGACGCACACATGCATATCTATTCCTACAATCCAGAAAACGCGCTCGGGATCCTCGATGCGTGCAACATCGCCAAGGGCGTGATCATGAACAAGGGATACGATCGAGAGCAACCCAACCTCTCTCATGCAGCCTGGGAGGAAGCAGGCTTTCGGATCCTCGAGAAATACCCTGACCGATTCGCAATTTTCTCAACTGTGGACTTTAGCGGGATGGACGAGGAAGACTTTGCATCTAGGGCGGCCAATGATTTCGAGGCCTCCGTTCGCCGTGGAGTTTCGGGGTTGAAGCTGTGGCTGGGAAAACCTGACCACCATTGGATGGCACTGCACGATCCTCGTATAGGTGCTGTCTACATTCGGGCAGCGGACTTGGGTGTGCCGGTTTTGATCCATGTGGGGGATCCCGAAGAGTATTGGCAGGGAGTAACTCCAAGCAGTTTCTGGTATGCGGTCTTGAAGGACAATCCACAATGGTCTTTCCAGGGCCAAGACGTGGCCAGCAGAGAGCAGTTGTTCGAAGAGCAGGTGAACATGCTCGAGTTGTACCCTGAAACAACATTCATCTGCCCCCATATGGGGGGACACGCCGAAAACTTGGACTACCTGGGCGAATTGTTAGATCGATTCTCGAATTTGTATGTCGATACCGCCGCGTACGAACCGCTCCTTGGACAAACCCCTGAAACCACGAGAGCCTTCTTCATCAAGTATCAGGATCGAATCCTTGTAGGAACCGACAACGGATGGAATGACGAAGGCCTGGCTGTTTTCAAACAGAGGATGAATGCTCTCCGCCGCTTCTACGAGACACGCGATGAGCAGACGAATTTGGACAATTTCCTGCCTCGCAGGCCAGGATACTCAATGGTAGGCATCGGTCTACCCCAGACGGTGCTTTCCAAGATTTATCGGTTGAATATTACGCGATTGGTTCCATCGTTATCTGACGCGTAGTCTCTCAGATTATCATGATAGTCGGTTTGGTTGAAGGATAAAGGTGTCATTTACCGGCCGTAATACGGTGTGGTTGAGTGCCTAGAATGGGCCGCGAACGGATCAATTGCACCGAATCGTGTTGTCCTATAAGGAGGTGAACCTGCGCGTGAGAGATTGATCTATAGCGTTGTTCTTCTCTTGCTATCGCAGGGTGAGAACAGGCTATCGACCGGCAACTACCAAGAATCGGGAGGCAGATCATGTCGCTTAAAAAATGGGTCATTCTGGTGGTCATCTCGATCATCGTGGTCCCTCTGGTTGCGTGTTCGCCGAAAGTCGCCACACCAGAGGAAGGAAGCCAGGTGGCTACACAGGTTGGCGAAAGCACTGAAGGGACCGAGGCGGTATCCGAGAAACCAGCAGCAAGGACCGATGAAGTAACATTCGAAGTTTGGTATCTATCGCAATCACCTGAAGACATTCAATTAATTGAAGAGCTCTCTCAGGAGTTTGCCGTTTCGCATCCTGGCGTCAAGCTTGAACTCTCCGCTTATGGCTGGGATGAGATGAATACCAACTTCAAGCTCGCTCTGGATAGCGGGACAGGCCCTGATGTAGCCTATGCATCTCCCGGTGCAAATGGGCATGTCATTTACGCACAGGCCGGACACCTCGTCGACCTCACAGACGCTTACCATTCACGAGGCTGGGACCAGAAGTTCGACGAGGACTTCGTGATGTCCTGGCAGCGGCAGCTTGGCGGGAAGATCTATGGCATTCCGTACGAGGCGAATGTGTACGGCGTGTTCTACAACATGGATATCTTTGCAGATCTTGGCCTTCAGCCCCCAACGACTTGGGATGAGCTGGAGACCTTGCTGGCCACACTGAAAGAGAATGGCATTACACCGTTTGCCACTGCAGGATTGGATGGTTGGGCTTTCGCCCATTACTGGCAGAATCTGGTCCATGCGACGACACCGATCGAGAAGATCGGATCGGTCATGTACAACCTTGACGATGTAAGCTACGTTGATGATCCGGGTTTTCTCCAGGCAACTCAGATTCTCAAGGATTGGTATGACAAGGGCTACTTCAATGAAGGCTTTTTGGGCCTCAGCTATGCCGATGAAAATGACCTCTTCGTAACCGGCCAGACAGCGATGGTCCTCACCGGAAGCTGGATTAACGCTTCCTATCTACAAAATGCCGATTTTGAAGTCGGGCTCTTCATCTTGCCCATGGCAAACCCAGACCTGCCGCCACATGCTCTGATCAACCCGAATAACGTTTGGGTTGTCTCGAAATACAGCGATAATCCGGGGCTTGCACTCGAATACCTGGATTTTGTGTTGGGCGAGGAAGTAGCCAAGGCACGCTGGGAACTTGGTATTCTCTCCGCATATGCCTTCGATACCATGCCCGAACCAATGTCGAGGCTTCAAGCCGATGAATATCAGGCGATTCAAAATGTCGGCGGTGGTTACTCGTTTAATGCCAACTTGCCCGGTTCCGAGACGTTCATCTTCAATATCCTGCAGCAGATGGTCGTGGATAATATGGATCCAAAAGATGTTGTCGCAGCGATGGAGGAGAATCGCAACGAGCTTTTAGCCGGGCTCAACTAACTCCCTCCCGGGGGGACCTCCGAAAGAGGTCCCCCCATGGGTCGAAAACCCTGCTTCCTATGACTCGTCTGCCAAGCTTTAGGCCAAGCGCTCGAGGAACCGATTTCATGCAGAGACTCCTTTCGAAGAAGTCGACAGCTGCAGTTGAGTGGAAAGAGAGTCTTTCGGCATACTCCTTCCTCTTGCCGGGTTTACTTCTGTATGCCATCTTTTTCCTATGGCCTTTAGCGCAGCTTCTTCAGTTGAGCTTTCTCAACTGGAAGGGGATCGGGGTAAAAGAGTTTGTTGGTCTTCAGAATTACCTCAAGTTGATTAGTGGCGATTCCCTGTTCTGGCTTTCAGTTGAGCATAATCTCGCCTGGTTGTTGGCCGGCATCATTGTTCCCGTCGTGGCTGGCCTTTTTTTAGCCTTGCTTTTGGTGCGCTCCAATCCATTTGGGCGCTTGGTTTTCCGCACTATTTTTTTCCTGCCACAGGTGCTCTCCTCTGTGGTTGTCGCGATCATATGGCGCTGGATGTACAACCCGAACTTTGGCGCGGTAAATTCAATTCTTCGATCGATCGGGCTATCTAAGTTGGCACATGTGTGGCTTGGCGAGAAAGCCCTGGCACTTCCCGCTCTCTTTGTTGCCTGGAGCTGGATCCACTACGGGTTTTGCATGGTGGTCTTCATCGCCGCTCTTCAATCCATCGATGATACGTACTATGACGCAGCAAAAGTCGATGGCGCGGGTGCGCTGCAGCAGCTTTGGTATATAACCTTACCCTTCATTCGCGAAGCCTTGGCTACCGTTGTTTTGATCACTGCAATCGCTGCATTTCAAATCTTCGACCTAGTCTTCATCATCACCAAGGGTGGACCCGCTTGGTCGACGATGGTCTTATCCGTCTATATGTACGATAACGCGTTTCGCCTCTCAAGGGTGGGGTATGGTGCAGCGGTGGCGATGGTGTTAGGCATCATTGTGTTTATCTTCTCAGTCCTTTTCCTTCGAGCTAAAGAGAAGTTGGATACGCTGCAATGATCGAGACGAAATGGCGCACGTTCGCGGCTTTATTGATTACGAGGAAAAATCGTGCAATGGTGGGTCGGCTGGGTATCACGGTCTTCATCGCCGCGCTTTCTCTGCTTGTCATCGTGCCCTTTGCCTGGGTGCTCTTTACGGCTGTCAAAGCTCGTAGCGAGATAGCGCGCAATCCGTTGGGGCTTCCTAAAGTCTGGCGTTTCGGTAATTTCCTTGAGGCGTGGCGTGTCGGTCACTTCGGCCGCTACTTCATGAACAGCGTCTATGTCGCTTTGCCTACAGTCTTGTTGGTCTTGGTCTTGTCTTTGCTCATTGCGTTTGCTTTTTCATCGATGAAATTTAAAGGTAAAGCCTTTCTCTTTCCTCTGATTTTGTTGGGCCTTGCCATCCCCATCGACATTCTCATCATTCCACTTTTCTACTCCCTGCTGCGTATGAAGCTGCTTAACACTTACTGGGCGCTAATCCTACCTATTGCGGCGAAGACCATTCCTTTTGGAGTCTTATTGCTTAGAAGTTTTATCGCCGAGCTTCCACAAGAGATTCTCGATGCAAGCCTTATCGATGGTTGCTCCCGCCCACAGCTTCTACGCCATATTGTGGTTCCGTTATGCGGCCCCGCTTTGGCTTCTCTCTTGGTCTTCACGTTCATGTGGACCTGGAACATGTTCATGCTGCCTGTTGTGGTCATTCAGGTGGACGCAAAGCGCACACTTCCGGTAGGGTTGACCTACTTCTTAGGTCGTTATGAAACGGATATTCCATTACTCATGTCTGGGGCGGTGATCAGCTGTATTCCAATCATCGTCATCTACATCATCTTTCAAAGGCAATTCATCAAAGGTATCACGGCTGGGGCCATTAAATAGGATTCATCCTTGAGCCTTGCCAAAAATCATGGGAGCAAAGTATGCGCGAAATCACCTACGCGGACGCCATCAGCGAAGCAATGAAAGAAGAGATGCGACGAAACGAGCGCGTCTTCACCTTCGGCGTGCAAGTCGCATTAATGGGCGGGCTGGCCCGCGCCTACCGAGGTCTGCATGACGAGTTCGGCGATGACCGGGTGATCGACACACCGATTTCAGAAGAAGCGTTTGTTGGGATGGCGGTAGGCGCAGCCATCGCCGGGCTAAGGCCGGTGGCAGAGATCATGTACATCGACTTCGCCACCCTCGCCATGCAAGAAATCGTCAACAACGCGGCAAAGTCACGATATCGAACCAACGGCCAATTAAGTGTGCCTCTGGTCATCAGGACTCAAGGTGGTGCTGGAGAAGGGCGCGGGATGAATCACTCGCAGAGCTTGGAGGCCTGGTTTGTCCACGTGCCAGGCTTGAAGGTCGTGATGCCTTCGACGCCATATGATGCCAAAGGGCTGTTAAAGACAGCTATTCAGGATCCCGATCCGGTGATCTTCATTGAAAACAAGGAACTTTACCATCTCAAAGGACCGGTCCCCGAAGAGGAATACTTTATACCAATTGGTAAAGCGGACATTAAGCGTACCGGCGAGGACTTAACGCTGATTGCTTATTCTTCAACAGTCCCTCTAGCTCTCAGCGCGGCTGAGCAACTAACGCATGACGGCATCTCCTGTGAAGTCATTGATCTCAGGTCATTGTCCCCTTTTGACGAAGCGACTTTGCTTCAGTCTGTAAAGAAGACAGGGCGTGCCATCGTTGTCCATCAAGCGACTCGCCGCGCTGGATATGGCGCGGAAATCGGCATGTACTTGATGGAGCACGCCTTCGACTGGCTTGATGGCCCAGTCAAGCGCGTCGCGAGTAAGGATTTGCCAATACCCTACTCCCCACCGCTCGGATCGAAGGTTATACCCACGGTGGAAGACATCATCGCCGCGGCCCATGCATTAACAACGCCGATGGACTAAGGAGTTCGAATATGGAGGTGAAGAAGGAGAACTGCTCTGTATGTATCAAACACGAGGATTAAAAGGATAAGTAAGGGCATGTTTACAAAACAAAGGACATTCGCATGGCATGTCGGTCACTTTGATCGTTACTTTATGAATATTGTCTATGTTGTCGTTCCGACGGTAATCTTTGCCTTGATCCTCTCCACCGTTGCAGACTTTGCCTATACTCGATTCCACTTCTGGGGAAAAGACATACTCTTTGCGGTCATCCTGGTGGGTCTGGCGATTCCACTAGATATCTTGGTGATCCCACTCTTTTACGACATGCTCAAGTTGAAGCTGATTAACACCTATTGGGCCGTCATCCTCCCTCCCGCCGCAAAGACGATGCCTATTGGAATTCTGCTGCTGCACAGCTTTATTGAGGAGCTTCCGTCTGAAATCGTCGACGCCAGCCGTGTCGATGGATGCAGCAACTTACAGATCCTGTGGCATATCATCGTGCCTCTCAGCAAACCATGCCTGACCTCGTTATTGGTCTTTACCTTCATGTGGACATGGAACTTGTTTATCTTACCGATTGTCGTGATCCTAGAAGACACCATGCGAACGCTTCCTGTCGGCTTGAACTACTACCAAGGGCGGTATTCAACGGATACTCCGTTGCTCATGGCGGGTGCGACGATCACCTCGCTCCCGATCGTCCTGATTTACTTGTTTTTCCAACGACAGTTCATTCGGGGTATTGTGGCCGGTGCGATCAAATCCTAGTGGCTGTGCGAAATGCTGCATGTCCGTTGATCGATCTAGCATTTCGCTCACCCAAGAATGTCTCGACGGGGATTCGTTGAGGATGCCAGGAGAATATCAGCAATGGCGTGGATGACGGTCGGTTTTCTTTCAACAAACGAGCTTCAACAGATTCACGACACCTCGATCAATATTCTCGAGAAGATAGGTATTCGGATCGTAAGCGCCAAAACACTCGATGCAATTCGTGGTCAGCCCGGCATACGTATCGAATCTGATCGGCCGGTTGCTCACATCAGTGAAAAGGCGGTGTTGCACGCTCTCGAATCAGCCCCCAAAACGTTTTCCGTATATGGGAGGCATCGTTCCAACCCGTTGACGTATGGGGAACATGGCTTCGTGACACAAGCTGTCCCCGGGGAAGCACACTGGGTTGAACCAAAAACCCGAACGCGCCGGGAAGGTTCCTGGGAGGACTTTCGACGGAGTGTCAAGGTTGCTGATTCTCTACCGAATATCGATATCGTCGGTGCCATGATTCAACCTGCCGAAGTGCCGGTTGAGGTCCGAGATGTGCATCTATACGCCGAACTCTTTAAGTGCACAAGTAAACCGGTTCGCAGTTGGGTTTACAGTCGGAAATCGGCCCAGTATGTCCTGGAGATTGCTAGGCTGCTTGCCGGTGGTTCTGACCAACTACGCCAGTATCCGATCGTTGAATTTGGATTTGAACCGATCAGCCCGTTGCAACTTCCCGATATAGCCCTCGAAGCTGCCATCGAATTCGCAAACGCTGGAATTCCCATTACGCTTGGTCCGATGCCGCAGGCCATGGCTACTGCTCCTGTGACGCTGGTTGGGGCGGTGGCGCAAGGCCATGCTGAAGCACTAGCCGGGCTGGTGGTCCTGCAGTTGGTCGCACCCGGTACGCCTGTGATCTACTACAACTCCCCGCACATCATGGATCCCAAGACCGCCAACCTCGTGTTCAGTTCCCCCGAGCAGGTGTTAATGGGCGTCATGGTTGTCGAGCTTGGGAAGTACTACCACTTGCCGGTCGGGATTAACGTCGGTTTGACCGATGCAAAAGTGCCTGATGCACAGGCCGGATTGGAAAAAGGAACCACCATGGTTCTTGGTGCCCTGGCCGGCGCCGATATCTTCGGCGCGATGGGGATCGCCGGTATGGATCAAGGATTCAGCCTACCTCAGCTCATCATCGACGATGAGATCATCGGTTTTGTGCGGCGCGTCTTGCGCGGCACGGACGTCAACACCGAATCGCTGGCATACGAAGTTATCGAGCGCGTAGGTATCGGCGGGAATTTCCTTACCGATGACCATACGTTAACACATTGGAGGGAGCAGTTCTGGCTCCCGGGTTTATGCGATCGGTCAGCGTGGGACTCATGGCATAGCGATGGGTGCAAGACCATGTTGGATCGTGCGATCGATCGACAAGAAAAGATCCTGGCTGAACATTCAATGGATTGGCTGGACGATGATATGCAGCGTGAGATTGATCGAATAGTAGCTGCAGCAGATCGGGATGTACTTGGCTCATGATGCTTGACGTACTTGTGGTGGGCGATTACTGCT
Organism: uncultured Hyphomicrobiaceae bacterium; assembly: GCA_964407125.1. GTDB lineage: Bacteria > Pseudomonadota > Alphaproteobacteria > Rhizobiales > Rhodomicrobiaceae > JAHQVI01. Next base: position 12,722 of record CAYOUP010000002.1, read on the forward strand.
TGGATTTGATCCTCACGGATCTGCCCTCTGAACCCATCAAGGGCAAGGAGATTTATTCACAGGGGATCGATGTGATGGTCGGCGGAGGGACATTCCCAACTGCCGTCGCGCTGCGCAAACTCGGCCTGAAGACCGAGATTCATATGCAGCTTGGGTCGGACTTCTTCTCCCGTTTTGTTTTGGATACCCTCCGGGAAGAAGGCTTTAATCTGGAGCTGGTCCATGTGTATGGCAGGCCATTCCGCCGCCTGACGGTTGCCTTATCCTATCCCGATGATCGAGCGTTTGTCTCCTTCACCGACACCGCTCCATCCTCAGAGCGAGGGAGTCGCTTCACCGGGGATGTGCTGCGTTCCTTCTCTCCTCGCCATCTGCATTTTGCGCACCTTTCCGCACTTCTATCTGCGAACGAGCTCATCGCTGAGGCGAAGCAGCGCGGGATCACGATTTCATCGGATTGCGGTTGGAATCGATCGACTATGGATCACCCTGATTTGCCTCGGGCTCTTGAACAAATCGACGTATTCCTTCCCAATCAACAGGAGCTTGCTTACCTGAGCAACGAACAGGATCTCGATCAGGCACTGGAAGTGATGCGCCTTCGCACATCCTTGACGGTCGTCAAGCTAGGAGCCAGAGGGTCCGTGGTAATTTCTGAGACCGGCCGCGTTGAAGCAAATGCGATTCCAGTTCATGCGGTTGAGACCACGTCAGCTGGTGATTGCTTCAACGCGGGCTTTCTTTTTGGTTGGCTGCAAGGTTGGCCTATTGAGCGTGCACTCCAGGTTGGCAACGTATGCGGTGGACTCTCAACAACATCCGCCGGATGGAGGAACACACCGACTCTTGAGGAGCTCACACGATGGCTGACAACATGAAAACTTCTCGACGGAAGATCGCTATAATTGGCGGAGGCAGCGCCTACCTTCCGGTATTCCTTTCAGCCTTCATTGAAGTCGCTGAGGCCTTTACGGGAAGCGAGATATGGTTGATGGACATCGATGAGCCCCATCTCAACGTGATCCATCAGCTTGGCCGTAAGTTGGCCAGTGCAGCCGGAGCATCGATTGACATATGCAAAACTACGACTCGCAGGGAGGCTCTGGAGGATGCGGACTTTGTCCTAACCACATTCCGACCGGGAGGCTTTGAGGCGCGAACGCTCGACGAGAAGATCCCTCTAAAGTACGGCGTGATTGGCCAGGAAACCGTTGGCCCTGGTGGCTTTTTCATGGCGCTACGCAGTGTGAATGTGATACGGGGTATTGTTCAGGAGATGGAAGAGCTAGCCCCGGGTGCACTTCTGTTCAACTACACAAATCCCACGAACATCGTCGCAGAGGCCATCACCCATCACAGCCCGATTCATGTGATTGGCTTATGTGATCAGTCACAGGGCGATCGCCGCCGTCTAGCCAATGTACTCGGTGTTGAGCTTTCGCAGGTGGACTACGCAGTAAGTGGTTTGAATCACGCTACATGGAGTACCCATTTTCGCGTTGATGGTAAAGATGGTTTTCCGCTTCTGATGAAGTCGATGAGTGCTGCACTCCACGCACCTGACATAGATCCTGCCGTGAAACGTATGTTAACACTCGCCCGCCGTTTTGGCCGAATCCCCAATCGATACTGGCAATACTACTACTTCCATGAGGAACTGGTGGACGAAGCTCAGAAAGCACAGTATTGCAGGGCTGAACAGATTATGCAGGAGCTTCCCGACTATTATCAGCACTACGCGGAGCAAAGCCGCAAGCCTGCCCCCATTCTCGAGAAGATGCGCGGTGGGTCCAAGGCGTTCGGTGATTTTGCAGTGGATGTTATTTGCAGCGTGGCCTTGGATCGGGACGACGTTCACATCCTCAATGTCCCTAACCAAGGTGCGATGTCGGAATTTGATTCAGATCGGATCGTCGAGGTCTCCTGTCGGGTCAATCGAGATGGCGCGTTCCCGCTGCTACAGGTGGAAATGGCGCATGAGGGATTAGGTCTAATGAAGATGCTCAGCGAGTATCAGTATCTTGCTGCAAAAGCTGCTTGGAGCGGTACGCGACACGAGGCAATTCAGGCGCTTATGTCCAACCCGTTAATCTTCAATATTCAACGAGCAGAGTCTCTTTATAACGAAATGGTCCAGGCACATGCCGAACATCTGCCTCGACGGTTGCTTGAATAGCGCGAGCAACATGCCACGTAAAGCGGTAAGGAGAGTATAGCGTGACCATCCACCCACACGATATTGAAGAACGTAAGGTCGATGAAAGCGTTGTCACCTGGTCTCTGGGTGGTCCCAGCTTGGCTTTCCGTACCCACCAAACGCTTCTCTACCTGGATCTGTTTACCGGTCCCTCACCGGTTCCTGATGTGGTCACAAAGGCCATCCCGGAGGTGATTGATCCGACGCTCATTCGAGCTGCCGACCTGGCGCTTTCAACCCATCATGATGAGGATCACTGTCACAAAGATTCGCTGGAGTGGCTGCATCGGAACACTAACTGCCTTTTCTTAGGCCCGGTTTCCTGTAACAAGCTCTACCGAGACTGGGAATTCGAGTTGAGTAGAACGCGTCAGATCGCGGCATACGAAATTTTCGGAATGCTGGATGTATTGATTCATGCCTACCCGTCGAAGGATGTCTTTGATCCGGACGCCGTTACATATGTGCTGGATCTTGATGGTGTGACGATATTCGATAGCGGGGACACGCTCTACATCCAAGAACTCAAACAAATCGGACAGAAGTGGGATCTTGACCTTGCATTTCTCAGCTATGCCAGGAACCCGTCAGATCGAAGACTGTATATGGGTGAAGAGGAGGTCTTGCACGCCGCCAAAGATCTGGGAGCAAGAAAGCTTATTCTCAAGCACTACGATCTTTGGGAAGAATTCTCCATCGACCCCACACCCCTCTTGAAGCTGCTTCAAGAAAATGGACAAGATGCTCAGATTCTTGCTCTAGGAGAATGTCTTGAATGGCGAAAGAACTCATGAGATTACAAGAGAAGGTTGCGATCATTACTGGAGGAGGGCGCGGCATTGGGCGGGCCATCGCGCTAGCCTTTGTTGAAGAAGGCGCCAACGTTGCCGTGTCGGCCCGCAGTGAGGACGAAATCGAACAGACCAAGGATGATTTGTTAGCAATGGGGCACCAGGCGCTGGCTATTCCCGCCGACATCTCAGTCCCCGAGGATGTCGACCGGATGGTTAGCCAAGTTGTGGAACGGTTTGGATCGATTGACATCCTTGTGAATAACGCCGGTGTCCATATTCGTTCGCCAATCGTCCAAATGAAGCTGGAGGATTGGGAGCGGACGATGGCGGTCAATTTGCGCGGACCTTTCCTGTGCACCAAGGCGGTGCTCCCCCAGATGATGAAGCAAGCGAGTGGAAAAATCATCAACATTTCGTCGGATTCCGGCCGGCGCGGATGGGCTACGGGTGGAGCTTACTGTGCCTCGAAATTCGGATTGCTTGGCTTTACCGAAGCTGTTTCGGAGGAAGTCGCCGACGAATATGGGATCAACGTTAACGCACTCTGTATTGGAGGTGTCGATACCCGAATGGCGCGCGAGGCAGTTGCCTATGCTGGCTATGAACTCGATTGGAGCAAGACCATGCAGCCCGAGGATATCGCTGCTGCGTGCATTTTTCTTGCTTCCGATGAATCGCGCGCGATCTATGGTGCATTCATCGACATTTTTGGCTTGCCGTCCTTACGCCATGGGGATTAGAAAATTCAAGGCGGACATGATTTGACAGAGTTCAGCGAGCTCATCAAGCACGAGCTCATGCCACTCAATAGCCTAGGAGGGGATCTATGACCGGAAAACGGATTGTCGTCGTCGGGGCAGGGTCACACTTTTGCGTTGGATTAAACGAGAGTTTCATCGACTATGCTCGTGACCAATTACTTGGCACAACCGTTGTTCTGCTGGATATCAATGAGGACCGTTTGCGGATCGTTCATGATTACTCAACACGTCTGGCGACGGCTGTTGGGGCTGACATCCACTTTGAGATGACCACTGATCGAAGGCAGGCGTTAGAAGGTGCAGACTTCATCCTAACCACCTTCCGCCCTGGCTCATTCGAACAGCAGGAACAGGACGAAAGGGTTCCAGCCAAGTATGGCCTGCAGGGCAATGAGACCGTCGGTATCGGGGGCATGTTCATGTGCTGCCGCGTAGTGCCGATCCTCCAGGCGATCTGTGCGGATGCGCAAGACCTGTGTCCAGATGCTTGGTTCATTAATTACACCAATCCAACCAACTATGTCGCGGACGCCGTCCGGCGTATTAGCGATATCAAGTGCATTGCTCTGTGCGATAGCTATACCAAGGTTCCCTTGGATCTAGCCCTGTTGCTTGATATCGAGCCTGAAGATATTCAGATTCGTTTGGCAGGGATCAACCATGCGCAGTGGGTAACCCGTCTCCTCGTGAAAGGCGAAGACGGCTATCCGCTTCTCAGGCGGCGCCTGGACGAAGTGCCATGGGAAGAGGTTGTCAAATTGTATGATCACCCACGGGACACGAAGGTGCCCTTCCTCGGCGACGAATACGATTTTGATGAAATCTACGACCAGTTTGTTCCCCATTATCGCTTCGACTTCAGCCTGCGCCTTTTCAAATTATTCGGCCTGTTGCCGCAACCGCGCTACTACTGGCGTTATCACCTTGATCAGGATGCCTTGATCGAGGAACAGAAGGATAACAGCTATGTGACCATGGCGGCCTTTTATTTAAAGCACCGGATCCCAACTGTGTTTGAGGGGTTGGATGCACGATTCACGACAGCCTCGAAACACCTTCAAACGGAGCGACGCAAAGGGGGGGGAGGGCACGGCGATCTGGCGGCGCGTGTTATGAACGCCATCATCAATGGCGTTGGTGAAATCTTCTCCGTCAATGTCCCCAACCATGGCGCGATCACCAATCTTCCCTTCGATGCAATCGTCGATGTATCCGCGATGGTCGATGGAACAGGGGCACATCCCTTTGCTGTTGGCGCATTACCGAAGTCGATACTTGGCTATCAGATGTCACTCGCGCTTGCCGAGGAACTCACGGTCGACGCCGCCTTGAGTGGATCGCGGGATGATTTGCTCCGGGCAATAGTCGCCCATCCGTTGGTTAACTCGGTTGATGCCGCCGAATACGCGATGGATGAACTTCTGGCGCTGCAGTCGGATTGGCTTCCTCAATTTCAACGTGGCAGGAACTAGCTATTGTCCGGATCCGGAGGGAACGTGGTGAGCGCACGCAAATTGAAACTCGGTGTGATCAACAGCCTTTGGGCCTATGCAGAGCAGCTTTCCGTCGAAGGCTCGCTTGAGCGCATCGCTAGGCTTGGCCTGCAGCATGTCGATATCCTCGGGATTCTGCATGGAGACCCTCACATTCTCTCTCGGGCAGATAAAAAGCGCATCCAACGGCATTTGCGTGAGCTCAAACTCACATTCGGCAGCCTGATCCTCCTGCCTCCAGGTAACATCGCCACGACCGACGAAGGTGAACGAGAAGCATGCTGGCGATATGTTCAAGCCGGTATCGATCAGGCTGCCAAATGGGGCGGCAGTCAGGTGCTGTTTAATGGTGGGAAGCGAGTATTCGGCGTGCCCAAGGTTGAGGCGTGGAAGAAATCGGTTGATTTCTTGCATGGTGCGGCCGAGTACGCTGGAAGTCAAGGTATTTCCATCAACCTGGAGGCCGAGCCGTACATCTACTTCCTTGTTAACGACCTCGAGACAACTCTACGCATGCTTCACGATGTTGATCATGCCTGCTGCATGACGACACTCGATGTTGGCCATTTGAACCTGAGCCGGGATGCGCCCGACGAACTGGCACCTGCAAGACCATGGACGATGCGGCTGCATCTCAGCGAAAACGACGGCAAGCTGCACGCAAATGACGTGCTCGGTACTGGCAGCGTCGACTTCGCAGGATACCTTCAAGCTGTACAGGCAATGGAATTTGGCGAGCCATGCCGGCAGAAGGGATTGGACTTTGTCGCGGTCATGGAACTGGGTATTCTCGATGATCCGATTCCTGATCCCGACGAATATGCCAGGCGCAGTATGAGCCATGTGCTGGTTGAAGCTCCTTTCCTGACCCTTGAATAGGAGAACGCGATGATCCGTATACAGGCTGACGACGTAAAGGGTTGGTGGTCACCCCCACCACATCAGCGAAAGTTGAAGATCCTGCTCTCTCCGCAGCAATATGACTCGTCTGAGCTTCTATCGATGGGTGTGGTCGTCCTCCCGCCTGGTGAGTCCGGTGATGCACACGTCCACGAGGCTGAGCAGGAGACCTGGTTTGTCATTTCCGGCCGAGGAAAGTTGAAGGTCGGCGAGGAAATGGCCGAATTGGTCCCCGACTGTGTGGTTGTTGCGCCAAAGGGTGTTGAGCATCAAATCATCAATGATGGAGAGGAGACGCTGAAGGCACTCTTTATTTTCTCGCCAGCCGGACCGGAGACCCAATATTTGCTGAAATGATAGCCGTGGTCAACCACCTATCATCACCACTTGACAATGGAGTATAGGAGTATGCAGGAAGTCATCATGCCGAAGCTCGGTCTCACTATGGAAGAGGGCATCATCCACTGGATGAAGAATGAGGGCGACCTCGTTGAGAAGGGGGAGGTTCTGCTGGAGGTCGAGACTGATAAGGCCGTCAATGAAGTCGAAGCGTCCTCTGATGGGGTCTTGGGGAAGATCATTCACGAGGACAGTGAGAGCGTTAAGGTTCTTACCATCATTGGCTACCTGCTCGATCCTGGCGAACAAGTCCCATCCGTATGGCCAGAAGAAAGGCGGATTGAGCCGGAATCCCCGTCGGTGCCAGCATTCGGCGATGCGGCCAGTACGGTGGCAGCCACGCCGATCGCGCAGAAGATGGCGAGCGAGCGAGGTATCAATCTCGGTGCTATAAGAGGCACAGGCAAAGCCGGTGCCATCACCAAAGAGGATGTACTACATCATATCGAGCAAGAGACGGCCCATTTACAACGACCGGACAGGAATATTGTCGCCAGCCCAAGGGCGAAGAGGGCCGCTCGCGAGCATGGCGTGCCACTCGACCGAGTTCAAGGAACAGGCCCGAATGGGCGAATCCTGGAACAGGACATCCAAGCGTATCTCGATGCCCAGGATTTGGTCGAGCCCACTCGAATGCAGCGGGTTACGGCCGAGCGGCTTACTGCCAGCTTTTCCACGGTTCCACATTTCTATCTGCGCGTAGAGGCTGATGCCAGCCAGTTGGTCGCGGCGCGGCAGGCGTTCGTGACGGCGGCTGAAAAGGCCGCAGCAGAGCGCCCGACACACAGCGACCTGCTCGTGCATATCGTGGGCCAATCCCTGGCCAGCCACCCGCTGGTTAATGTGTCTTGGGCTAATGGTTTGATCCGTAAAGAGAAAGATGTCCACATCGGCTTGGCGATGGCGTTGGATGAAGGATTGGTCGTTCCTGTGATCCGCAACGCTGATCAAAAGAGCGTCACTCAGATCGCGGCCGACCGACGACGCTTGATTGACAAAGCGACCGCAGGGAAACTTGAACTGACCGATCTTGAGGCCGGAACCTTCACAATCACGAACCTGGGCATGTTCGGGATCGACGACTTTGATGCCATTATCAATCCGCCGCAAAGCGCCATCCTTGCTGTTGGCCAGATTGCGGATCGTGTGGTCGCGGTGGATGGCCGGGCAGCCGTTGTGCCCAGCATTCGCCTGAGCTTGGCTATTGATCATCGCGTCCTGGACGGTGCGACGGCCGCCCGGTTCCTGGTGGACATCAAGGATCGCATCGAAAACGCCGAGGGCCTGATCGGCGAAGCCCAAGGCTGAGCTGCGCCGTTCTACGAGAGACATCGTGGCCGCGGCCTGCTGTCATGCCTCTTGACCGGCCAACGGCGATGGAGGAATGCCAAATGGAAATGAATCGAAAGCGGATGATCGAAATGTACCGAACGATGCAGCGCATACGCACTTTTGAAGAGCGCGTAGGCGAGCTGTTCACGCAAGGCCATATCTGGGGTGCCGTGCATCTCTACAGCGGTGAGGAGGCCGTCGCAGTCGGTGTCTGTTCCGCCTTGGGCAAGGATGACTACATCACAAGCACTCATCGCGGTCATGGCCACTGCATTGCCAAAGGTGCCGAACTCAAGCCGATGATGGCTGAGATCTTCGGCCGTGAGTCGGGCTACTGCGGAGGCAAAGGCGGTTCGATGCATATCGCCAATATCGAGCGAGGCAACCTTGGCGCGAACGCGATTGTCGGAGATGGCATCGGCATCGCCGCGGGCGCCGCACTGGCCAGCCGTGTGAAAGGTACCCATCAGGTGGCCCTGGCCTTCTTCGGTGATGGTGCCACAGGAACCGGGATCTTCCACGAATCCCTCAATCTGGCAGCAGTGCTGCAGCTACCCGTAGTGTTCGTGTGCGAAAACAATCAGTACGCTGTAAGCACCTCGGTTCGCTTTTCGTCGCCGGTCCCTACTTTGGCAGACCGAGCAAAGGCCTACAGCATCCCGGCCGAGACAGTGGATGGTACGGATGTGCTTGCGGTGTATCAAGCCGCGGTGCGGGCGATTGAGCGAGCACGCGAAGGAGGTGGCCCGACGCTGCTCGAAGCATTGACCTACCGTTGGGAGGGCCACTACAAGGGCGATCCGGAGCGCTACCGGCCCAAGGAAGAAGTCGCCGAGCAGCGAGATAGACACGACCCCATTCGACTGTTTGCTGCCTGCCTTTTCAAGGATGGCGTTTCGACGAAAGAAGAGCTCGAGGAAATCGATGCAAGCGTTCGTCAGGACGTGGAACAAGCCGTTGAGTATGCCATGGAAAGCCCTGAACCGGCGCTCGACAGCTTGCACAAGAACCTCTACGCAGAATGAAAGGGATATCGCGATGACGACTGTGACCTACTCCGAAGCAATTAACGCAGCCTTACGTGAAGAGATGAGGCGGGACGAGACGGTTTTTTTGATTGGTGAGGATATCGGTCGTCATGGAGGCGCTTTCGGCGTGACGCGCGGGTTGTGGGAAGAGCTCGGCTCCCAGCGTGTGATCGACACACCGATCGCCGAGGCGGCCATTGCCGCCGCCTCGGTCGGAGCGGCGCTGGCCGGAACACGCCCGGTGATGGAAATCATGTATATGGATTTCATCCCCATCGCGATGAGTCAAATCGTCAACCAGATGGCGAAGATGCACTACATGTTTGGCGGCAAAGCGAACATGCCCGTCGTCGTTCGAACCCCAGGTGGCGGAGGGAGGGGGAATGCAGCCCAGCACATGCAGAGCCTTGAAGCCTGGTTTGTCCATACGCCGGGTCTGAAGGTGGTGATGCCGGCCACGCCCTATGACGCGAAAGGGCTGTTGAAAGCCTCGATCCGCAGTGATGATCCGGTCATCTTCGTCGAGCACAAGCTGCTCTACGCGACCAAGGGGGAGGTTCCAGATGAAGAGTACACCATTCCCTTAGGGCAGGCGGACGTCAAGCGGGAGGGGGATGATGCTACGGTCATTGCCACCTCTCGCATGGTGCTATTCGCCCTCGAAGCTGCCGGGCAATTAGCGAAGGAAGGCATCGAGGTCGATGTGATCGACCCACGCACATTGGTTCCGCTGGACATTGAAACAATCCTTCATTCGGTTCAGAAAACCGGACATGTGGTCATCGTGCATGAAGCCTGTGAGCGTGGCGGCGTCGGAGGGGAGATCGCGGCCCAGATTCAAGCTCAAGCTTTCGATTTCCTTGATGGGCCAATCCTGCGGGTGGCGAACCCCAACCTGCCAGTGCCGTTTGCCCGGATCCTGGAATCGCAGGTCATTCCCGATGCCGACCATATTGCGTCGGCGGTCCGGCGCTCGCTTGATGTGGAAACAGGTGCTATCGCCTAGGTCGACGGGCGTTCGTTATCGGCAAGTATCGGCTTCGACAGAAAGAAGGCCGGTCGAGCTCCGGCGAGCTGCACTGAAGTGCATATTGTCGTCTTGTTAAGGAGGCTAGTCCTATGAAAGAGCGGATCGGTTTCATCGGTCTGGGGATTATGGGCAGTCCGATGGCCGTAAACCTGTGCAAGGCAGGCTATGAATTGGACGTATACGATGTTCGCCCAGAGGCGATCGATGCGGCGGTACAAACAGGGGCATCGGCCTGCCGCTCGGCAGCCGAGGCCAGCGCAGACGCAGAAGTTGTCATCAGCATGCTCCCCGACTCGCCCGATGTAGAAACGGCTTACCTAGGCCCAGACGGCGTACTGCTTGGAGCCAAACCGGGGACTGTGTTGATTGACATGAGCACGATTGCGCCCGAGGCAGCGGTCCGGGTGGCAGAGAATGCTGCTGCAAAGGGCTGCTCGATGCTGGATGCACCGGTCAGCGGCGGCGATGTCGGGGCGCAAAAAGGCACTCTCTCGATCATGGTGGGTGGTGAAAACAAGACCTTTCAGGCAGTGAAACCCATTCTCGAAGTCATGGGGAAGACGACCTACTGCGGAGCAAGCGGTGCGGGGCAAACGGTTAAGGCATGCAACCAGATCCTTGTGGCAGTCACGCTGATGGGCATGGCTGAAGCGCTTGTGCTCGGGGCTAAGGCCGGCGTCGACCCTGCGGTCACCGTGCAGGTTTTGAGCGGCGGCTTGGCGCGATGTGGTGTGCTGGAGAACCGCGGTATGCGAGTAACCGAGAGGGACTTTCAACCGGGATTCAAGTGCAAACTTCACTACAAGGACTTGAACATCGTGCAAGCGACAGCCCGAGCCTGCAACGTGCCGCTTCCGGCCTCGGCACTGGCTCACGAGCTCTTTGCCGCTCTGTTGGCCAAGGGGCGTGGTGAGCTGGACCACTCGGCTGTGATAACAGTCATTGAAGATCTGGCCGGTGTTGAAGTCCGCAAGTCCACCTGAGCCGATATTGGCGGCAGATGTCGTTTGTGTGAATGCCCGTTCGCTTCCGATTCTCGTAGAAGCAGACGCTGACGCAGGCCACTGAGCTTGGAAAGGAGGCCGAAGTGGAAGAGTATCGGCCAATCGATCTGTCTTCATGGCGAAACGCTGGTCTGGCGTGGCTTGCTTCTGTCGAGCGCGTCCCTACGCCTGATTGGCCCCCGAAAGCGGATGGCTGGCCGGTTGGCATTCAGGAGTTCCACGGAATCCCCTTCGTTTTCAGTGAGCAACCTGACGCCTCGGCATTTCTCGGCTTTGGCTCGGGCGGATACCAGCAAGCTTTGACGCTGCCGATGGACATGCATGCGCACTGGGTGATCTTTGCGTACCGCCTGTTGGAGACCACTCTCCGTGAAGGAGATCCTGTTGGACGTATTATCGGACGATATGTCTTCCGTCTAGGCAACGGAGAAGAAGTGGCGGTTCCAATCCGAGAACGGTTCGAGATTGCGACAATCCCCACGGAGTGGGGACAGTGGCCTTTCTTGGCAGTACCGGATATGGCCGACCGATTGATCGCTCGTCAAGAAGGCAAATGGGATCAATTGGGCTTTCGCCTGATGGAAGTAGACATGGTATGGCCGAACTGGCACGTGCTATGGGCGTGGAAGAACCCGCGGCCTGATGTGAGTGTTGAGTCGATACGAATAGAGCCAATGGATCGGCCCTTTCTGATTTCTGCCATCACCATCAGCGATCTGCAGGAGGATCCTTTCGGCCGTGGTTCCTGCTTGCCAGCAGTTCTCGAGATCGACACAGCCGATCAACGTCCCAATGTGGACGAATGGTCGCTTGACATTGATCGGGGTACGTCGACCTATCTCATGCCGCTACCCGGCACCTCTGATAGGCAGTTCCTGGATGATGAGTTTCGCGGTTGGGGTCAAGCCTATGACTCAAGCATGGCCCGCGCCTATACAACGATTGACGCAAGACCGTCCGCCACTGTCCGCGTTCGACGCGGCGAGGAGGAGATCCTTTCAGTGCGCTGGCGCGATGTGCTCGATCACGGCCGGCAGGCAGGCAAGGGCGGCACCATTGAGCTCGTCAACGGCGAGAAGAACTGGGTCCATGTGCGGGTAGTGGACGATGAAAGCGGCGAGCCGATCGCGTGTCGGATCCACTTCCGATCACCTGAGGGCATCCCCTACCAACCATACGGTCACCACAATCATCTGCTCTCTGATCAACAAACTTGGAACATCGATGTCGGCGGCGACGTTCGATTGGGTCACATCACCTACGCCTATGTCGATGGAACCTGTCAGGGCTGGCTCCCACGCGGCGATGTGTTCGTGGATATCGCACGTGGATTCGAATACCAGCCGCTTCGTACCAAAGTCAGCATCGAGCGCGAACAGCGGGAGCTTACCCTGCGCCTGAAGCGATGGGTCAATATGCGGGAATCAGGTTGGTTCTCAGGGGACACGCACGTCCACTTCCTTTCGACGATAGGGGCCATGTTGGAGGGCAACGCGGAAGGGTTGGATGTTGTCAATCTACTGCAGTCACAATGGGGTCACTATTTCTCCAACACAGAGGATTTCCTCGGCCGCCCCGTTTCCTTGCCCGGAAAGGACACGATTGTATACACGAGCCAGGAGAACCGGCAACATGTCTTGGGCCATCTTATCCTTCTCGGGTTGCGGCAAGCGGTGATGCCCTGGTGCACTGGCGGGGCGGATGAAGCCGAGCTGAGCGGAACGCTGGAAACGACCCTCTGTCATTGGGCCGATGCGTGTCGGGAGCAAGGTGGCACTGTAATCATCCCTCATTTCCCCGTTCCCAACTGTGAGGGGGCGGCCTTGATCGCAACTGGTCGCGCCGATGCAGTGGAGATGTGTTGGCATGACATGTATTCGCATCATGAGTATTACCGTTACCTGAATGGCGGGTATCGAATTCCGCTCGTTGCCGGTACCGACAAGATGACGGCTGAAGTCCCGGTCGGGATCAATCGAACCTACGTGAGGATTCCCGAGGAAGTGCCGTTTTCCTATGAAAGCTGGTGCCAATCCATGCACCAGGGGCGGACCTTCATCACCACCGGACCGATGCTGAGGTTTTCGGTCGACGGCGCGGAGGTGGGCGATGTGGTTCATCTGGCTGGAAACGGAGGCACCATCGAAGTGGTCGCAGAGGCGACGAGTTTGCTCCCAATTCACAGCCTGGAGCTAGTCCAGGAGGGGCGGGTGATCGCATCGGTCGAGCAGCCTCACGGGTCCCATACCCTGTCGCTTAAAGAGCAAGTGTTGATTGATCATACGACCTGGCTGGCAGCGCGCGTCGGTGGATTGCCATATTCGAACCCGATCCACCATCATGATGTGAACCATCGGGGTGTGATGGCGCATACCTCGCCCATCTACTTCGAAGTGGAGTCCAGCCATGAGCTAACGAATCGTGAAACCTACCAGTACATGCTGACCCTTCTCCACGGTGGAGTCGAACATATACGTCATCGTTCAAGGCAGCATCTGTCAGGAACAGTGACGCATCATCATGGGGAGCACGATCACCTAGCGTACCTGGAAAGGCCATTTAAGGAAGCCATTGAGCTATTAAATCAAAAGCTTGAACATCAACCATGATGGCATCATATGAAGGTAGAGAGATCCTGATATCCGAATGACTTATCGGCTGTCCCGAATATAGGGGGACATTGGGGCTGCCATTGTAACGATCGCCCCACCGGAGATATGTATATTGTGCTACCAAAAAATGAGCAAATTTCGATAGTCCTGCCTGATAAGGGCGCTGAGATCATGACATTCCTGCATAAACCCACCGCTGGCGATTCTATCTGGTACAGCCCCAATATACTTCCTAATCTAGCATCGAATAACGCTGCCGCAGGGGGCAATGCATTTCCTCGGCATGGGTGGGCTTCTCAACTAGATATCGAACTCTGGTCGATCTATCCATGCGCTGGTCTCCAGAAGGCGATCGCGAGTGGTCCAGCGAAGACATTACAGCCGGGGAAAAGCTTTTTCACGTCGCCTCTCGCAACCACCTTCGAAGCCGGCGCCGAACCAATATACATTTCAAGAAGAAGATAAGCGGAGGGAGCATAATGACATCAACGATTGATGCCCAAAAACTGTTCGAGTGGTGCCACATTCCCGTTGAGGAACTCGAGAATCATCCGAAGGCGAAGGTCCCAATCAAAATACTTGACAAGAAGGAGGCCGTGCACCGTTGGGCGGCTGAGGATATGCTGCGGGAGCTTAAGGCAAACAATGATGCGGGCAAATTGACACGCTGGATCCTCCCATGTGGCCCGACGGCTCAATACCCGCTTTTTGTCAAGATGGTGAACGAACAAGGTGTTTCGCTTCGCAATCTGCACGTGTTTCACATGGACGAATACCTCGATTGGCAGGGGCGACCACTTCCGCTCGATGATCATTTTTCGTTCGAGGGATGGATGCACCGCAATTTCTATGATCCAGTTGAACATACCTTGCGGGTCCCGGAGGAACAGAGGCACTTTCCCTCGGTATATGATATCGACGGAATCGGCCGGGCGATAGGAGAGGTTGGAGGGGTTGACACAACCTACGCGGGGATCGGGTACCGTGGGCACATTGCTTATAATGAATCACCTCGCTCGCCGTGGTATTCCATCAGTCTAGAGGAGTACCGAAATTCAAAAACGCGTATTCTGCATTTAAACGAAGACACATTGATCGCAATCAGCCTGCGCTCTGTCGGAGGCTGTTCGCACGCTGTTCCTCCTATGGCAATCACCATGGGCATGAAGGATCTGCTGTCGGCAAAGCGTTTACGCTTTATCTCTGACACGGGCGTGTGGAAGCGCACGGTCATTCGGTATTTCCTGTTTGGTCCCGAATCTGTGGAATACCCAGTGAGCTTAGCACAGACGCATCCGGACGTGATGCTGATTGTCGATCGTAATACCGCATTGCCGCCGCTCGAGTGAGTTTGATGGCCTCTCCGGTGGATATTGTTGTCGTTGGCAGCCACGCTCCCGGTCTATTCTTGAAGGTCAAGCGAGTCCCTCGGGTAGGTGAGACCGTGATTGGGTGGGACTTTCAAGAACCGATCGATGGTGGTAAAGGCTCGAACCAGGCAATCGCAGCGGCGCGATTGGGCGCGAAGACCAGTTTCGTTGGGTGTGTGGGAAGCGATCGCCTTGGTGATGCCGCCATTGAGTGGCTTCAAGGAGCAAATGTCGACATAACCTGGCTGAAACGCCATGGAACCGTTGCCAGCGGGATCGGGTTCATCATGTTGGCGGAAGACGGTGTCCCGGCTATGGTTACTTCCATGGGTGCCAATGCAGAACTGACAACGGAGTATATTGAACAAGCCCTAAACGCTTTTCGCTCGAGCCGCGTCATGCTCGTTCAGTTTGAAATCCCTGTCGAAGTTGCTCTTCATGCCGCCAGCGTTGCGAGAAGACTTGGCATGGTTTCTATTGTCAATCCTGCACCTTCGCCGGAGGAGGAAATCCGGGGATTGGACGCGGCCTCGATTCTTGTCCCAAATGAGGCAGAAGCAGGAGCGCTTCTCGGGAGCGCTGCGAACGCTGAATTGACCATGAAGGAACGAGCGGTTCTTTTAAGGCAGAAGACCGGAGCTCTCGCTGTCATCATTACGCTTGGCAGCCAGGGAGCCGTCGGGGTGGATCAGGAGGGTGTTTGGCATTCACCGGCGCCGGATGTCGACGCTGTTGATACAAGTGGAGCAGGGGATGTCTTTTGCGCGGCGTTAGCGGTCGGGCTTGCCAACGGTGTGAAATTACGCGATGCATCGTACTGGGCATGCCAGGTCGCCGCTATATCCGTAACCCGCCCTGGCACGATTCCAAGTTTTCCCACGCTGAACGAAGTACCTTGTTTGAGCAGTCACTAGCACGTCGCCATCCTTCTGGCAGATAGGCTGTTTCCGGAAGATAAGCCACCAGGCGGATAAGGTATTTAGCTTCTTAACTGTGGTTGAGAAGGATAGGTTGGTATGGGAAGGGGAGTGTCCGGTGTACGTCACTCGGCGATCCCGACTCGAATTCTGCACGGCAACCAACGGACGCCATCTTATCATATCCAATCCTAGACAGCCACGGATGTTGAGATTTACAAGTAACAAGCATGTGTGTACGCCTACCTGTATGTTTCCGCTATTTGGAGTTATATTGAGTTGTCAAGGTTCTTATTCAATGCATTCATGATGAACTCTCCATTGTTGTCCTGTTCTGGATTTTTACTTTCGTTTTCTCGTCGACTAGTTTTCGATTGATCTGCTCTCAGCCTCTTCTACAGAGATCGTTATGCGCGTGCTTGGCCGCGGCCAATCCGCGACGGCAATGGCCTCCAGGCAGGACATGGCACTCTTGAACTCGCGGAAAAGGGTCTCGTCGTGGATGCGCGCATACAGCCGCGTGGTGCTCAGATTTTGATGGCCAAGCAGCTTGCGCAGCGAATGCGTTGGCATGCCCCGGGGGATTACTCCTCTTAGGGTACAACACAACGATCTTGACTAGATCATTGGTCTAGTCCTTAATTTTCTCGAGGATTACTTGGGCATGAAAAAGATCGTCAACGTTTATGAGGCCAAAACCCATTTCTCCAAGCTGCTTGACCGCGTAATGGGAGGAGAAGAAATCCTGATTGGTAAAGCGGGGGTGCCCGTAGCGCGCCTGG
>CAYOUP010000003.1:0-28193 GCA_964407125.1 uncultured Hyphomicrobiaceae bacterium
TGACGCACCATCGAACGAGACCCCGGATCTTCGCTCCGCTCGTCCGGGGTGACGGTAGATGCAATACCGCATGATGTAACCGGGGATAATCAGACGTGTACCATGTCTATATCCTAACCGACCGCAAAGACGGCACACTCTATACTGGCGTCACGAACAATCTTGCAGCACGCATCACCCAGCATCGCAACGGAACGGGATCGGCTTTTGTCTGGAAATATGGATTATTCCGGCTGGTGTGGACAGAGCCCTTTCCGACCGCAATGGAAGCAATCGCGAACGAGAAGCGGCTCAAACGCTGGAGGCGCAAGTGGAAAGTGCAACTGATTGAAAAGGCCAATCCGGACTGGCGCGATCTTTACGAAGAATTGCTGATGTGACAATCCGCTAAATCGGCAGCCCCTTCGGCTCGATGATCAGGCGGCGCTCTCTGAGGAACGGATGGATCTTCACGGTCTGACGCAAAGTGGCCTGGGCGAGTGCCATGCGGCCCTGATGGATGAGGATGACGGCCTTGCCCGCCAGCGATCCGAAATGCTTCGGCTCCAGCTCCAGCGTGCGCTCGACGGCCTCAAGCGACTCGTCAAACTTGCCCTGCATGAAGAGTACCGTCGCCTTCTGGTTCCAGCCCTCGGCATAGTCCGGCAGGCGCTCGGTCAGTCCGGTGGCAATGCGCAACGCCTTCTCCAGATCGAAAGCGCGCCGCGCGGCGAAAATCTCGGAAATCTGCCGCGTGGCCTCCTCGTCCGGCCCTTGCGACCAGAACAGCCAGATCTCGTTTTCCACCCGTTGCGCTTCCAGTTCGTTGCGCGCGCGCTTCAGGGCGGCGAATAATCGGTCATGGAGTTCAGCACGCTCGGATGCACCGGCTTGTGGCGGGTTTTGCCGGGATTGCGCATTGGCCGCAGGAACACCGGCTGCCGTGATCAGGCAGGCGAAAGCAATTGGCAAAAGATTACGCGCGGCACCTAACATATTCCAACTGTATCATAAGATACACAAAGGCGAAAACGAGTGCACGGTGAGCCCGTCATTGTCGCACCGCCATAATGGGTTTCCACCCGCCTGAGCGGGCGGTGAGGTCGATAGAATGGACCACCGGGTCAATTGCCTCCGGCCTTGCCCGGCGACGATGGAGGAGATGGCGATATCGGCCGTAATCCGGCGCTTTGCATCCGGCGGAAATCTGCCGATAATGCCCGAACATCTGACCGGAGCGCCGTCCATGATCACCATCCGCGACCTGACATCTGCCGACATACCTGCTGTCACCGCGATATACGCGCATCACATTCTGAACGGCACTGGCACCTTCGACTCTACGCCGCTCACGCCGGACGAGATGCAGGCGCGGGCCGACAAGGTGCGCGCGCAAGGCCTGCCCTGGCTCATCGCCGAAGACGAACACGGCGATGTTGCAGGTTATGCCTATGCGATGCAGTTCCACACGCGCTTCGGCTGGCGGTTCACGCTGGAGAACTCCGTCTATATTGCGCCGGACCGGCAAAGGCAGGGCATCGGGCGGCGGCTCATGGCGGAACTCATCGAACGATGCGAGGCGCTGGGCTACCGGCAGATGATCGCGGCGATCGGCGACAGTGAAAACCACGGCTCGATCGGGCTGCACAGGGCAATGGGGTTTGAGCCTGCCGGTGTTTATAGAACGGTCGGTCTCAAATTCGGACGCTGGCTCGACGTCGTGCTGATGCAAAAGCCGCTGGGGGAAGGGGCGACAACCGTGCCGGATGCCAGCTTCAGCCCTGAAAAAGCATGATAATCGCGCTTTCCCTTTGCGCTCCTTTGCATTAAGGTCGCGCCAGAATTCTGCGTTTTCACGCAATTCAGATATTTTCCCGGAGCTCAAATGATTCAGTCAACGTCCGGCGGCGGCGATGACCGCGAAGACGGTGAGGCCGATTATAGCGAGATCAAGTCACGGCTGGACCGCCTGCAGGAAAAGCTCGGCGATGTCGACGAGCGCGGCGCGGCGGCCAGAAACGGGCCAAGCGAGCAGGAAACCGCGGCGCGCGGCCGGGCCATGGGCATCGCGTTCCGAATAGTCACGGATCTGGTCGCGGGCGTGGCTGTCGGCGCCTTTCTGGGCTGGTTTCTCGACAATTGGTTGGGGACTGCGCCGATTTTACTCATTGTGTTTTTGCTTTTAGGTATTGCGGCGGGACTGCTCAATTCTGTAAGAGCAGCTAAGAAATTGCAGGAAACAGGAAATCCGAGGAATTGATGACGGTTGTCGCCGCGAACAGGATGATATTGGCTCAGGCCCAGACCGGGGAGCAGGGTGCTCCAGCCGGTGGCGGCGATGCAGCCCCCATTGCCGGCAGTCACGGCGCGGAAGGTGTTGTTGCCGCTCCCGGCATTGAAGCCCACGGCGCGGAACATAGTGGCAGCATCGACCCGATGCATCAGTTCCAGATCGATCGCATCATCGATTTTCGGGACACGGGGCTCGATTTTCTGTCCTTCACCAACGCCTCGCTTTTCATGGTGATCGCGGTCGGCCTGGTCACTGCCTTCTTCGTCTTTGCGATGCGCGCCGAATCTCTCATTCCGACCCGTTTGCAATCAGCAGCGGAGCTGTCCTACGAATTCATCGCCAAGATGGTGCGCGACAATACAGGCCAGGAGGGAATGCGGTACTTTCCTTTCGTGTTCACGCTCTTCATCTTCATCCTCGCTCTGAACATGCTCGGGATGGTGCCCTACTTCTTTACGGTCACGAGCCATATCATCGTGACATTCGCACTTGCGCTCATGGTCTTCACGCTGGTGACCATCGTTGGCTTCATTAAGAACGGGCCAGGCTTCCTTAAGCTGTTTGTCCCCTCGGGCGCGCCGGTAGTGCTCCTGCCCCTTCTGATCGTTATAGAGACGATTTCCTATCTCATCCGCCCGATCAGCCTGTCCGTGCGTCTGTTTGCCAATATGATGGCGGGCCATGTCATGCTGAAAGTCTTTGCCGGCTTCGTCGTCGGTCTCGGGCTGCTCGCTGGCTGGGCCCCCCTGTTCTTCATGGTTGCGCTGACCGGGCTTGAAATCCTGATCGCCTTCCTGCAGGCCTTCGTTTTCGCCGTTCTCACCTGCATCTATCTGAACGACGCCCTTCACATGCATCACTAGATCCAAGCAACATACGATCAAATCGCTTTAAGGAGATCCCATCATGGAAGCAGAAGCAGCTAAACTCATTGGCGCCGGTATCGCGGCGACCGCCCTTATCGGTGCAGGTGTCGGTATTGGCATCATCTTCGGCAATTATCTCGCCGGCGCCATGCGTAATCCATCTGCAGCGCCTGGCCAGTTCCCGAACCTGCTCCTTGGCTTCGCTCTTGCCGAAGCAACGGGTCTGTTCGGCCTGATCATCGCGTTTATCATCCTGTTCGTGTTTTGATCCACAAACAGACTATCGACACCGAAATTCGGCGGCCGGCGAAAATCACGCGGGCCTCCGGTTTTCTTAATCACACTCAGGCGAGGCTCATATGCCCCAACTGAATTTTCAGGACTTCGCCCCTCAGCTATTCTGGCTCGCCCTGACATTCGTGGCGCTCTATCTCATCATGTCGCGCGTCGCGATACCGCGCGTCAGCACTGTTTTGGAGAATCGGAGCAATCGTATCGCCGCCGATCTGGCCACCGCCGCTCAACTTCGCGATGAGACGGATCAGGCAATCGCAGATTATGAGAAGGCGCTGGCCGACGCGAGAGCGAGAGCACAGCAGATCGGGCGCGAGGCACGCGAGAAAATGTCCGCCGAGGTCGAACGTCAGCGTGCGGAAGTTGACAGTCAGATCAATGAAAAAATGGCCGATGCCGAAAAAAGCATCAATGCGTTGAAAGCTTCGGCACTCAGCCATACGGACGAAATTGCCACTGAAATAACCGAAGATCTGGTTGCACGTCTTTTAGGCAGGCAAGTGGATCGTGAGTCTTTAGTCGGTGCTGTCCAACAAGCCCTTGGCAATTAACAAAGGTGTGATATGCTGGCCTCCCCCGAAACTTGGGTTCTCGTGTCTTTTATCCTCTTTGTGGCGTTACTCGTGTATTATCATATACCGTCAAAAATCGCCGAAGCGTTGGACAGCCGAGCCGATAAGATCAAGGCTGAGCTTGATGAGGCACGCCGCCTCAGGGAAGAAGCTCAATCCATCCTTGCCGATTATCAGCAGAAGCGCCGCGACGCCGAAAAAGAGACTGAAGACATCATCGCATTGGCACGGAATGAAGCCCAGGCATTTGCCGAAAAATCCAAACAAAGTCTCAAGGATTCTCTTGAGCGGCGAATGAAACTGGCAGAAGAAAAAATCACCCGTGCGGAGGAGCAGGCCATTCAGGACATCCGCTCCAGGTCAGCAGATATCGCGATCAACGCTGCGGAGACCATACTTGCGAGGGAACTACAAGGGAAATCGGCGGAAGATTTGGTGACACAAGGCATCAAGGATGTCAGCGCCAAATTGAACTGAGGCTAAGGCCCAGGTCATGTGGGAGGAGAGAACTTACCGGGTTCGTGAGGACCCGGTTTTTCTTTGGCGGACGTTGATTGCATCAGGCCATTTTACTCCATACCGGCTCTTCTCTTGCTTTGTCCATGAGATCATTGGCCGGGCCGGGGCAATTCCTTATGGAACGTGATGTTAGGATCACGAATGACGGCGTTGCACTCAGCAGCGCACTGATGATGCCCGCGCCTGATAGACGCGCTGACCAGCGGCTAACTCATGCCGCGCGAATGCTTATTCGCCGTGACGCGCTTTCGGTCACAGCCTCGGCGCGCAGATCACCCGGCGAGGCAACGCCATTACCTTCGTTACCCGGCTTGGCGAGAAACTCGACGGAACAAGCCCTCCGCCGGACCGCCGGTTGAGCCCGCTTAACCCCTCCAGACACAACAATATACCAAGCAATTACGTCTGAATGCGGTCGACCATAAGCACCGCTTCAATGAATTCTTGTGCACTCTCGCTAATATTTGCTACTATTATTACTAATATAATTGATGGAGTAGTCGTTAAAATGTTACCTTTGGCGTAACTGCTACAAAGGCAGGGCCAAGGGAGGAATCAAATGCGAAACTCAATACCCACATCTCTTGCTGTTGCTGGATTTGTTGTTGTTCTCGCTTCGCAGGCATCCGCCGCAGAAGTGTCATCAACTGCCTTCGGCAACACACCGAATGGAGCCGCCGTGGATCTGTTTACTCTGAAGAACAAGAGCGGTGTCACAGTAAAAATTACCGAATTCGGTGGTACCGTGACGTCGATTATTACACCGGACCGTGAGGGCAAAATGGGGGACATCGTGCTCGGCCATGATGATCTCAAACCCTATATCGGCCGCAGTCAGAATCCCTATTTCGGCGGGACTATCGGCCGTTACGCCAACCGGATAGCCAAGGGCAAATTCTCGATCGGCGGGACTGAATACACCCTTGCCACCAACAATGGTGAGAACCATCTGCATGGCGGCAATGAAGGCTTCGACCAGCGTGTCTGGGATGGTGCGTCCTTCACCAATTCTCATGGCGCGGGCGTGACGTTCACCCGCACAAGCGCCGATGGCGAGGAAGGCTATCCCGGCAATGTCGAGCTAACCGTGCGCTTCACACTGACCGACGCAGATGAGCTCAAGGTCGAATATTTCGCCACGACCGACAAGCCGACGCCGATCAACATGACAAACCACTCCTATTTCAACCTCAGCGGCGATGCGAGCCGTGACGTTCTCGGCCATGTGCTGACCATACCCGCCAGCTTCATCACGCCGACGGATGCCGGTGGTATCCCGACGGGTGAGCTTATGGGGGTGAACGGCACGCCGTTTGACTTCACAACGCCGCATGAGATCGGCGAGCGCATCGAGGCCAAGCATCCGCAGATCGAAATCGGTCTCGGTTACGATCATAACTGGGTGCTGAACAACCAGAGCAATGTGTTGAAGCCCGCTGCGGTGCTGACCGATCCTGCAAGCGGCCGGTCTCTTGAAATCGCGACCACCGAGCCGGCGATCCAGTTCTATACGGGCAACTATCTTGATGGTTCGATCACCGGCAAGGGCGGCGCGGTTTACAAGCACCGCTATGCCCTCTGCCTTGAGCCGCAGCACTACCCTGATTCGCCGAATCATCCCGACTTCCCGAGTACGCTGCTTGAGCCGGGTGAAACCTATCAGACGACGACGGTCTATAAGTTTACCACTGTGAAGTGACCTCTCGGCATTGAGGTCCTGTGTCTGGCCAAGGGCTTGACGAAACAAAAAAGCCGCCGGAATTTCCGGCGGCTGATCTTTACGCAAACTCGCTTTACTCTCGACGCAACGCAACTGTTACTGAACGCGACTGACGCAACGAACGCTTCACTCAACTGACGCAGACGCAACTCACGCAACACTTACGCAACGCATAATCCGTTTGGCCTCAATACTTACAAGGCGTGGCTTTCGCCGTGCAGCTGAACAAGAGGCCGTGCAGCGTACAGGTGATGTGCGCGTTCTCTGCATTGTTCCAGTTTGCATACTGGCTGCCATGAACGGCACGGGTCTCACGCTTCCATGCAAAGCGGGCGCTGTTGCGGGCAAACACCTTGACCAGGTTACGCTTGCCAACCGCGCGGATCAGAGCGGCACAGCGATGGCTGACAGCTTTCCTTTTCTTGTAATGACGGTATTCACGGCGCTCTTCACGACGTTCTTCCCGGTAGTCCTCGCAACGCGACGCGTATGGATGCTCGTCACAATAATCCTCATAGTCATCGTCATTGGAGCTGGAGAAATTCGGAAATGTCTCAATGCTGTCCGCGTCATAAAGACCGGTCGCCTGCGCACCTGACGAGGCAGCCAGAAGGCCTGCTAATGCAAGAACCGTAAGTTTGAGTGAAAAGAGTTTCATGGATATTCCCTCATCTTCAATGTGCAGGCTCATTTTTGAGCCGCGGCTGAATACAAGGGAGACTGTAGCGGGGGTAAACTGAACGCACCTCAAGCGGTGCGTTCATGTTTAATTAATCAAATCAGACAGCTCCGACACCGCGCTTATTCGGCCGCCTGTCTTGTTGGCGGCGTATAGCTGAGTATCGGCTGGCGTGCGGCGCGCGTCTCATCGAGGCGGCGGAGCGGAGCAAAATGCGGAGCGGATTTGAAGCGCTCCTTATCGCCTTGTTTCGCCGCTTTCGCGAGTGCTTTCAGGGAATGCGCGAACTGGTCGAGGCTGCGTTTCGATTCCGATTCGGTCGGCTCGATCAGCATCGCACCATGCACAACCAGCGGGAAATACATCGTCATCGGATGAAATCCCTCGTCGATCATCGCCTTGGCGAAATCGAGCGTTGAAATGTCCGTTCCCTTGAGGAAGTCATCATCGAACAGCACTTCATGCATGCAGACGCGGTCGCCAAAGGGCTGGCTCATGGAATCCTTCAGCAGCGCACGGAGATAATTCGCATTCAGCACGGCATCTTCCGAGGCCTGACGAATTCCGTCTTCGCCGAAGCTCATCATATAGGCGAGCGCACGCACGAACATGCCCATCTGGCCATGAAAAGCCGTGAGCCGGCCGAACGGTTTGGCCTCGCCGCTCGATGCTTCTTCTTCGATCAGCACCAGCTTGCCGCCTTCCTCTTTGATAAGGGGCAGCGGCGCGTAAGGCGCCAGACTTTCTGAGAACACCACCGGTCCGGCACCGGGGCCACCGCCGCCATGCGGCGTGGAGAAGGTCTTGTGCAGGTTGATATGCATGGCGTCGACGCCGAGATCGCCGGGGCGCACCTTGCCTGCGATCGCATTGAAATTCGCGCCGTCGCAATAGAGATAAGCGCCCACGTCATGCAGCGCCTTTGCAATCTCTGCAATTTCAGGCTCGAACAGACCGCACGTATTCGGATTGGTCAGCATCATCGCAGCGACATCGGCCCCGAGCGCCTCGCGAACGGCGGATGCGCGAACCGTTCCGTCCTTCTCGGCGGCGATGGAGCGAACCGAAAAGCCGAGCAGCGCGGCCGTCGCCGGATTTGTTCCATGTGCGGAATCAGGCACAAGCACGATGCGGCGTGTATCGGCCTCGCCCCTCGCCTCTATCGCCGCGCGTATCGCAATCATTCCGCATAATTCGCCATGTGCGCCTGCTTTAGGCGAAAGCGCAACAGCGGGCATCCCGGTCAGCCTGGTCAGCCAGTCCGACAGCTGCATCATCAGCCCGATTGCACCCTGAACAGTTTTCTGCGGCTGGAGCGGGTGGACGTCGCCAATGCCCGGAAGCCGCGCCATCTTCTCATTCAGGCGCGGATTATGCTTCATCGTGCAGGAGCCAAGTGGAAAGATGCCGGTATCGATGGCGTAGTTCTTCTGACTCAGGCGCACGAAATGGCGCATTGTTTCCGGCTCGGACAGGCCCGGCAGCCCCATCGTGTCGCGCCGCTCGACATCGCCAAGGCGGCTCTCGAACGCTTCGGGCTCCTCGATGTCCACGCCGGTAAAATCTGTGGCGCCGATCTCGAACAGCAAAGGCTCCTCGATCTGCAATCCGCGATTGCCCGTCGCCGTCTCCGGCCCGGTTGTAGCAAAGTTTTTGTGGCTGACTTCATTCATGCCAGAACCTCCCGAAGCGCGGTGGCGTAGGATTCGCGGTCTTCGTTCGTGTTGACCTCGGTCGCGGCGACGATGATCAGATCATCAAGCCCGTCACCGCGGAACAACCGCGATGCGGGCACGCCGCCGATGATCCCGTGATCAACGAGCGCGTCGATGACTTCTGCACCAGGTTTCGGCGTGCGGATCGTGAACTCGTTGAAGAAATGCGGGGTTACGATTTCGACACCCGGTACAGCCACCAGCTTGTCTGCCAGCGCAACCGCATTGGCGTGATTGAGGTGTGCGAGCTTCTTCAGGCCGGTCTCCCCGAGCAGCGTCATATGCACGGTGAAGGCGAGTGCGCAGAGGCCGGAGTTGGTGCAGATATTGCTGGTCGCCTTGTCGCGGCGGATATGCTGCTCGCGCGTCGAAAGGGTGAGCACGAAGCCACGCTTGCCGTCCTCATCGACGGTTTCGCCACAAAGCCGTCCCGGCATCTGGCGCAGGAATTTCTGGCGCGTGGCGAAGAGACCGAGATAAGGGCCGCCGAAATTCAGGCCATTGCCGATGGATTGACCTTCAGCCACGACAATGTCCGCGCCCATCGAGCCGGGCGAGCGCAACGCGCCGAAGGAAATCGCCTCGGTTACGACAACGATCAGCAGCGCGCCTTGCTTGTGTGCCAACTCGGCCAGCGGCGTCAGATCACGCGCACCGCCAAAGACACCGGGATATTGCACGACAATGCAGGAGGTTTCGTCATCGATCTCAAAATCGAATTCCGTATTCGGCGCAGACGGCAGATCAACTGTCTCATGTTCCGAATATCGGCTGATGGTTTCGACTACGGCGCGATAATGCGGATGCAGATTGCCGAACAGAATCGCCTTTTTCCGCTTGGTAACGCGATGCGCCATCAGTACGGCTTCCGCCGTCGCCGTCGAGCCGTCATACATGGAGGCGTTGGCGACTTCCATTCCAGTCAGCGCCGCGACCTGCGTCTGGAACTCAAACAGGTATTGCAGCGTGCCTTGCGCGATTTCCGGCTGATAGGGCGTATAGGCGGTCATGAATTCCGAGCGCTGGATGATGTGATCGACCGTTGCCGGAACGTGATGCTTGTACGCGCCGCAGCCTGCGAAGAACGGCACCGATCCCGCCGGAATATTGCGCGACGCCAACTCGCTCAGCGTACGCTCGACATGCATTTCGCTTTTATGGCGCGGCAGGCCGTCGATCCCATCGACCAGAAATTCGCCTGGTACATCGGCGAACAGCTCGTTCACCGAACCGACGCCAATCGTCGCCAGCATGGCACGGCGCTCTTCCGCCGTATGAGGAAGGTAGCGCATCAGTCGATCTTCTCCAGATAGTCCTTGTACTTGTCGGCTGACATGAGACTGTCGAGTTCCTTCGGGTTGGCCAGCTTGATCTTGAGGAACCAGGCATTTTCCTCGGGCGATTCGTTCACCAGCTCCGGATTGTCGACGATCGCGTCGTTGACCTCCACGACCTCGCCCGAAGCCGGCGCGTAAACTTCGCTCGCCGCCTTGACCGATTCAACGACCGCCGCCTCCTGTCCCTTGGAGAGTGTCTTTCCGACTTCGGGAAGTTCGACAAAGACGATGTCGCCAAGTTTTTCCTGCGCATAGTCAGAGATACCGACCGTGGCGATATCATTCTCGACGCGAACATATTCATGATCGCTGGTGTATTTCGTGTCAGCCATTGGATGTTCCTGACTTTGCTTTGCGATAGTAGTTGTGGGGTAAGAAAGGCAAGGCGGTGACGGAGGCGGCGTGGGGCTTGCCGCGTATGATAATGGACAGCGCCGTTCCAGGCCCGGAAAGCGCTGGTGGCACATAGCCCAATGCAATCGGCTTGCCAAGCGATGGGGCAAATGAGCCGCTTGTGACGCGCCCGATGATCTCGCCGTCCGGAAGTGCGATTTCGCAGCCTTCGCGCGCAGGCGCCCGGCCATCCAGCATGATGCCGACAAGACGGCGTTGCGGTTCATCATTCAGCTCACGCATAATCCGTTCAGCGCCGGGGAAACCGCCCTCATCGCGGCGGCGCTTGCCGATCGACCATTCCAGCGCTGCATCAACCGGGGAGGTCGTCGCGTCGATGTCGTGACCGTAAAGACAAAGCCCTGCCTCCAGCCGCAGCGTGTCGCGCGCGCCAAGGCCGATCGGCTTTACATCCTCATCGGCCAGCAATTGGCGGGCGATCTTTTCAGCGCTATCCGCGGGCAGCGAAATTTCAAAGCCATCCTCGCCCGTATAGCCACAGCGGCTGATCCGGCAGCCTACGCCGGAGATCGTGGCCGGTATTGCGCTCATGAAATTAAGCGTCTCGGCCTCGGGAACAAAGCTGGCGAGGACGCTCGCAGCTTTCGGTCCCTGCAATGCGATAAGTGCGCGGGTCTCCAGCGGCTCCAGTGTGACGCCTTGAGGCAAATGGCCTGAAATATAGGCATAGTCGGCATGCTTGCAGGCCGCATTGACGACGAGGAAAAGATAATCCTCTCCGTCACCCGCAATACGCGTCGCCATCAGATCGTCTAGAATGCCGCCATGCTCATCCAGCAATTGCGTGTAGCGGATACGGCCCGGCTTCAACCCGGCAATGTCGCCCGGCACCAGCGCTTCGAGCGCCGCTGCCGCATCAGCATAGGTCGCGCCACGCAGAACCGCCTGCCCCATATGCGAGACGTCGAAAAGCCCGGCCGCACTGCGCGTGTGCTGATGCTCCTTGATCAGACCATCAGTGTAGCTGACAGGCATGTCATAGCCGGCAAACGGCACCATTTTCGCGCCGAGTTCGGCGTGAAGGCCGTGCAGCGGCGTCTTTTGCAATTCGTCCTGTTGTGAAGCGAGGTCCGATGCAGTCATCTCAGTTCCATACAAACAGAGCCAAAAACCCGGACAATCCGGACATCAGCCCCCTCTGTCTAGAAACCTGAGAGAATTCGTTGCGTTTCAATTTCGCAACTTACCCCGTCGGTGAGCTTTGGCGATACCAAAGCTGCTTTCCAGAGTGCCGTCCGCATGCGGTCCTTTTGCCTGAGAGGTTCCGGGGCGGTTGCTCCTTCGGCGCTGGAAATCCAGTCTCTCCCGCAAGCGCTATACAGCTATGCTGCGATAATTGCTTAAAAACCCAATGCATGCAATGCGCAAAAGGGCGGAACCGGCTCTATATCCATAACAAATGACGGATCAACCGGTGTTCGGCGGAGTGTCGAACCCGATATAGATCTTGTAGTTCTTCGCCGAATAGCCAGCCGGAATCGGAATGTCGACCTCCTTGACCTCGGAGAACACGCCGGCGGTTGAACCGCCCGGCACGTTGACGACGACCCGGATCTTCTGGGATTGGACAACCGCATTGGCCTGGTTAAGGACCGTCAACGTGGCAGGCAGCGTTATGGAGCCCGCCTTGCCGCGCGGACCGAGCAGGACGCGGCCGGAAAAGCCGTATTTCACAGCAACGCCAGTCGCCGATGCGCCGCATTCACGCGCAACTTCGACGATCTCGCCGCGATGCATGACCGACTGCGGATCATTGCCGCCTCCCGGGGCGGAATATGTAATCGTTCGCGAATCAGGGTTGATCTCGAATACCGGGCAGCCAAGGGAAGTGCTGGCGAGAGTGGTGTTGAAACCGCTACCCTGTGGCGCACCGTATCCTCCAGCCGAAGCTGTTGCTTGTTGGGACTGCTGATTAGCCTGTGGCTTATCGCCCCCGAAAAGCCCTCTCTGAAGAGGCTCGGTCAGTTGCGAAACACCGCATGCACCGAGATTAACCGCGATAAGCGCAGTAAAGGCGAGGTTCAAACCGGATTTTGCACGATTGATAAAGCTCTCCCGCATCTTATTAGCCACCCGGTCTCCTGACTTGCGCATCGTCCCCCTTATACCCAGATTGCGGACACTATGTGACGCCGCTGTTGTTCGATTGGCCGTGAATTTGCTAGAAAAGCCATAGCGATGGGGTATGTGTTGCATTGTCCTGTCGATAAACAGTTCGGATCTTTCAATCGGCGTGCCTGTATGCCTGACCGGCACGATTAAACGAAACCGCCTCGAAGAACAAGGTTTGCGAGCGATGACATCCACATCCGGAGAGAAGTCCAGCGGCGCCGTTGCAGGTAGGCCGCCGCTCACCTTGTTTCTTGCCGCGCCGCGCGGCTTCTGCGCCGGTGTGGACAGGGCGATCCAGATTGTCGAGCTGGCCTTGGAGAAATTCGGCGCGCCGGTCTATGTCCGCCACGAAATTGTGCATAACCGCACCGTCGTGGAGGATCTGAAGGCGAAAGGCGCGATTTTCGTCGAGGAGCTTGACGAAATCCCGGATACGGACGCGCCGGTCGTGTTCTCCGCGCATGGCGTGCCGAAATCGGTGCCTGAAAATGCCGCGCGCCGCAAAATGTTCCATCTCGATGCAACCTGCCCGCTCGTTTCGAAAGTCCATGTTCAGGTCGAGCAGCAGCACAAACGCGGGCTGCACATAGTGATGATCGGCCATGCCGGGCACCCGGAAGTGATCGGAACGATGGGCCAGCTTCCCGAAGGCGCAATGACGCTGATTGAAAGCGTCGCGGATGCGGAAGCCTTTACCCCTGACGATCCCGACGCGCTTTCCTATGTGAGCCAGACGACGCTTTCCGTGGACGATACGCGCGAGATCGTCGAAACGCTCCAGCGGCGTTTTCCGAACATTCAGGCCCCACGCAAGAACGATATCTGCTATGCGACCTCGAACCGGCAGGACGCCGTCAAGATCATTGCACCGAAAGCCGATGCGCTCATCGTGGTCGGCGCGCCGAACAGCTCCAACTCCGTGCGGCTCGTCGAGGTCGCGCAAAAGGCCGGCTGCGGCAATGCCTTGCTTGTTCAGACTGCGAACGATCTGCCCTGGGATAAGTTGAAGGGGCTGAAAAGCGTCGGCCTGACGGCTGGAGCCTCGGCGCCTGAACATCTCGTGCAGGAGGTGATCGAAGCTTTCCGCTCGGCCTATGATGTCACGGTCGAAACGGTCGTGACCGCAACGGAAGGCATCGTCTTCAAACTTCCCCGAGCCCTGCAAGACAACGCTGCGTAGGCGGTTATGGCTGTCTATACCGACGTTTCCGATGAAGAGCTGACCGCATTTCTGGCTCAATATGATGTCGGCAGGCTGATCTCCGTGAAAGGCATCGCCGAAGGCGTCGAAAATACCAACTACCTGATCCGGACAAGCCAGCAACCGCTGATCCTGACGCTTTACGAAAAGCGCGTCGCCGAAGCCGATCTGCCGTTTTTTCTCGGGCTGATGGAACATCTGGCGGCGAAATCGGTTCCCTGCCCGACCCCGGTTCGCGACCGTAATGGCAAGGCGCTTCAATGTCTGGCGGGCCGCCCCGCCGCGCTTATCACCTTTCTGGATGGTTTTTCAGTCCGCCGCCCTCTTGTCGAGCATTGCGCGCTGCTCGGTTCCGCACTTGCAGAGCTGCATCTTGCGAGCCAGGACTTCGCCATGCGCCGCGAGAATGCGCTGTCGGTGGAGGGTTGGGGCAAATTGGTCAGGCAGACAGCTCCCCGCGCGGATGAATGCCTGCCCGGACTGGCGGAAGAGATTGCACAGGAATATGCCTATCTGCGCAAGGCGTGGCCCGCCAACCTCCCCTCGGGGGTCATCCACGCCGATCTGTTTCCGGATAATGTTTTCTTCCTCGATGGCCGGATTTCGGGGCTGATCGATTTTTATTTCGCCTGCAACGACTTCTTCGCCTATGACATCGCGATCTGCATGAATGCATGGTGCTTCGAGCAGCCGAACATGATCAACGTCACAAAGGCGCGGGCCCTGTTGCGCGGCTATAACCAGGTCCGCCCGCTTGACAAAGAAGAAAAGCGCATGCTGCCGCTGTTTGCGCGCGGCGCATCGCTTCGCTTCCTCCTGACCCGGCTGTATGACTGGTTCAACACATCGCAGAATGCGCTGGTCAGGCCGAAGGACCCGCTCGAATACAGGCGCAAGCTGCGCTTCCATCAACAGGTGAATTCCGTGGAGGATTACGGACTGTGACAGTGAATGGCGAGATCAAGGACGCCCCCGTGATCATCTATACGGATGGCGCATGTTCAGGCAATCCGGGCCCCGGCGGCTGGGGCGCGATCCTGATCTATGGCGGCAAGCGCAAGGAAATCAATGGCGGCGAGCTTGACACGACGAATAACCGGATGGAATTGCGCGCTGCCGCCGAGGCGCTTAATGCGCTGAAACGTCCGGTCCGCGCCGAGCTTCACACCGATAGCGAATATCTGCGCAAGGGCATCACGGAGTGGATCGGCAATTGGAAGCGCAATGGCTGGAAAACGGCCGCGAAAAAGCCGGTCAAGAACGCCGATCTGTGGCAATTGCTCGATGAGGCGCGTCAGCGTCACGATGTCGAATGGCGCTGGGTGAAAGGCCATGCGGGCGAGCCGGAAAATGAAAGAGCCGACGAACTTGCGCGCGCCGGCCTTAAATCGGTCAGGGAGCTGGGCGCCGCCTAGATCATTGGACCGAAAAGTGGACACCACTTTTCGGATAAATCTGATGCCAAACAAACAGTTAGAGCGGCGCTTCCGATCCCGACTGAAAGTCCACCGCGCTAGAGTTGCTTCAGCAGGTTCTCCGCTGAACTCACCACCGCATTCGAATTGACCTCTTCCACGTTCAGTGACCTGACGACGCCGTCCTCGACCAGCATCGAATAACGCTTTGAACGCGTCCCAAAATTTTTGGCTGAGCCGTCGAAATCCAGACCGAGAGCCTTGGTAAATTCGGCATTGCCATCGGAAAGAAACGTAATCGCGCCGTCCGCGCCTGTCGCCAGGGCCCATGCCTTCAACACAAAAGGATCATTGACCGCGACGCAGACAATTTCATCAACGCCTTTGGCCTTGAATGTATCGAAGCTTGAAAGAAAACCGGGCAAGTGGGTATTCGTGCAGGTTCCCGTAAAAGCGCCGGGTACCGCAAACAGCGCAATCTTTTTTCCAGCGAAAACATCACTGGTGGTTTTCTCTGCAAGTTCGTCCCCCGCAGGGATGATGAACTTTGCTTCGGGCAGTCTGTCACCTACGGCGATTGTCATGAAATCCTCGTTCTGTTTGTCGCTGATTTCCTTGAAATGGGCACATCTATTCTATGCGCCAAGATGTTTCACAACTGCCTTGATCCGACGTCATGGTCAAGACCAACTGCTCGCCACGCAGCGAGGCGGCATCGTCGGCATTGTCGAACCGCACGGCATAAACGCTTTGTCCTGAAGCCGGTTCGGAAACCAGCTCAGTCGGCGGCAACGCCAACCCGTTTTCCCGTTCCACGAACAGATTGAGGCCGGCCACGCCAGAGTCGTAAGCGGTCTTTATCAGCAGTACGGGAGTATCATCTCCGGAATTCAATTGAGCACTTGTAAAGCGGTGGGAACAGTTGACACCTTCGGTCTGTTTCTTTGGAACCTGCCCAAGAGCGTTGGCAAGCACAGCAGCGTATTCGCTATCGTCTTCAAGCGGAATGTTGAGCTCCGCAGTACCTTCAACCGGAATGCATATATCGGCGCATACGCCATAAACAAGCTCTGCCCGCAGAAATACCGCTTTGTTCGGATTTGAAGGTTTGAGCAGAATCGGCAGCACCACTGAGTGCTTATATCCGTAAGATGCGACACCTCCCGCTCCATCAAAGCGTTTCGGCACCGGCCACAAAATACGAGCCTCGGCGACATTTTCAGAAGCCGACATGTCGATCTCGGTCGCAAGCCCGTCACCAGGCGACCGCCAGTAGGTCTTCCAGCCATCGGCAAGCTGGATTTCCACACCTGCGATTAGCCTGTCCTTCTTGGTGTTTGACACCCTGCTTGCCGAGATCAGACGAAACTGCGAGTTCTGCGCCTTGTACCAGTTCGAATTGGCGGCAAAGGCGGAAGACGTTATTGCAATAAGCAAAGCTGAGATCAGGACAGCTATCGGCCGAATAACAACAAGGTTCTGCTTGCGCACCGGTTCCCCCTTCTCGAAGCGCCATTCAAATCATACGAGATACTTCTACAGCAGCTGCAGCGTATGGTAGATCAAAATGTCGTCATGCCATGCTGCAAATAATTATCTGCCCCGCTCGAAAGCGCTTCACATGGTGTGTGCAATGCAGCTATCTTTCACCAATGTCCGATGAGAAAGCCAAGATTGGCATGACCGTAGATGAAGGTTTCCTCGACGGGAAACTTCTGCTGGCCATGCCATCAATGACCGATCCGCGCTTTCACCGGGCGGTAATCTATATATGCGCTCACTCAGCCGATGGCGCGATGGGAATCGTGATCAATCATCCCGCGCCAAGCATCACCTTCACCAACCTGCTGGAACAGCTTGGTATCATCAGCGAAGATGCCGACGAAAACGGCTCGATACAGCTTCCCATCAAGGACATGGCCATTCATACGGGCGGGCCTGTCGAAATGGGGCGCGGCTTTGTCCTGCATACGACCGACTATCATTCGGAGGACAGCACGCTGGCCATTGACGACATGGTGTCATTGACCGCGACCGTCGATATTTTGCGTGCGATCGCCTCCGGCAAGGGGCCGATGCGGTCTCTGCTGGCTCTCGGTTATGCCGGATGGGCGCCGGGACAGCTTGAGCACGAAATCCAGACCAATGGCTGGCTGGTTTGCCCGGCAGATACGGATCTTATTTTCGATAGCGAAATCGGGAAGCGTTACGATCTGGCAATGGCCAAACTCGGCATTCATCCGTCATTTCTGGTCTCTGACACAGGCAACGCCTGACGAAACCCGCCGCCATACGCCGGCAGCAGAAAGATCCCGCCCTACAACACTCTCCGGCGGCGGCCTTGAGCGGCCTCTGCGTGGAGCAGATCCGTGTCTGGATCATCCTCCATTTCGGCCATCTGCGGCGGCGGCGGCGCGGAATTGCTGCGAGGCAAATGGGGAGCGCCCCCCGAATTCGGCGGAGCCGGAGGCGTGCGGGGCTGTGAACTGGCGCGCCCGCCGGCCGGCGCTGAAGGTACAGCATAAGGATCGGCGGAATTGGAAACACGGCCGCGCAAAGGCTGCGGAATGTCCGGAATATCCGGCGTTTTTTTCGGCGGCGGCGGCGGACGGCGCCGTGTCTTGGCTTTGGGCGCGGATTTCTTGCCGGAAACGAACAGGCCAAGCACGCGCGCACCCAGTGAGGGTTTACCTGAACCGGCAACGAAGGGGCGCATCAATGCGGAGAGCAAGCCTGCGCCGAGACTGCGGCGTTTGGCCTTGGCTCTCGTATTCTGCGGGACGGGCAAGCCATAAGCTGGTGCATCATTACCGCGCTCCTGAGCGGCAGGGGCCGACTGAGGCGCAGCCATATCAAGGTCTGCTTCCTCCCCATCCCCCATCAGTTCCATGGGCGGTTGCTCGTCGGCGCTCTTGCGTTTCCTGGCGCGCTTCTCATCGCGCCTTGAGGTCTTGGACAGAGCATTGAGAACGCTCATGACCTCGCGTTCGGTCATCGCCTCGCCGAAATAGAGCCCCTGCGCATAATCACATCCCAGCGCGCGGACATAGGCCACATCTTCCTCGCGTTCCATGCCGACCGCGATCACATCCTTGCCGAGCTCTCGCGACATCGCCATCGCGGCGCGCAGAACCACCGCGCCGGATTTATTGTCGCTGCCATGACTGATCAGAGAGCGGTCGATCTTGATCGCATCGACGGCGAGGCGGTGGAGATAGGCCAGCGAGGAATAGCCCGCGCCAAACTCATTGAGCGAGATACCGGCGCCCAGCCCCTTGAGCCAGTCGAGGATTTCGATGGCCTGTTCCGGATTCTCCATGATCAGCGATTCCGGGATCTCCAGACGCAGGCACCCCTTGGGCACGCTTTCGCGGCCGATCACGAGCTTGATGTCCTGAACCAGTTCCTGCTTGAACAGGCTGCGGCTGGAAATGTTGACCGTAACGAACAGCGGATCTTCGTGGCGCGGCAGGGTCCGGTGCCAGCGCGCGACCTGACGGACCGCGCGTTCGAGGCAATAGGTGCTGATTTCCGAGATCAGCCCCGCTTCCTCTGCAATCGGCAGGAATTCGGTGGCATTCAGAGTACCGAGCTTCGGATTTTGCCAGCGGACCTGTGCGGCGAAACCGGCAAGCTGTTCGTCGCCAAGGCGCATGATCGGCTGGTAGAGAACACGGATCTGGCGTTTTTCGATCGCGTGCTTGAGATCGTTCTCTATGACTTCGCGCTCGCTACGCTCGCCGCGCATTTCAGGCTTGTAGAGCTCGATGCGGTCAGCGCCGGAACGCTTGGCGCGGTACATCGCCGTTTCGGCCTCGCGCAGCAGGTCGGTCGGATGGGCCTGCACACCGTCATAAACCGCAATGCCGATACTGCCTGTGATCACGACATCGCGCCGGGCGATCTTCATCGGCGCACGCAGAGAACGCCGCACGCGCTCTGCAAGCATCGCGATCTGGCGTGGCTCGGCCTCTGCCGCGAGCAGGATGGCGAATTGCTCTGAACCGATCCGGGCCAGCGTATCCTGTGGTCCGAGATGGCGCGACAGGCGGCGCGAAATGGTCAGCAGCATGCTGTCGCTGACGGAGAAATCGATATTGCGGCTCAGCGACTGCATGATGTCGACGTCAATATAGATCACGGTCGGGCGTGAGCTATCCTCATGCGCGCGGGCGATGGCGCAATGTATGCGGTCAAGAAACAGCTCGCGATTGGGCAAGCCGGTCAGGCTGTCATGGATCGCATTGTGCATGAGGCGCTCTTGCGCCCGTTTCTGCGCGCTTACATCGCGAAGCAAACCGACACAACGCAAGATGCGCACAGGACGTGTCGTGACCGTCTGCGCCCGCAATTCGTAAGAAAGATACGTACCGTCCGAACGGCGCAAGCGGAAGTCGGTCGAGATTTCACCGTCTTGCGAGTCACGGATGCCCGCCAGGATCAGCCGCATTCGTTCGCGGTCCGAGGCATGAAGATGTTTCAGCCATTCCTCGATATTACCGCTGAGCGTACCGGAGGGATGGCCGAGCGCGGCGTCGATCTCGGGACCGACGAAGATTTCACCACGCCGCAAATTCCAGTCCCATACCGACGCACCGGAGGCTTCGAGCGCAAGCGTGCCCATATGCATTTCGCCGCCTTCGCCGCCATAAATATGATCCCCGCCCTGAAAAGCGTATTGGGTAACGGTAAAGCTGATGAGCGCAACGATCAGGACGAGACCGGCATTGAGCGCGGGAACGATCACGTCACCCGAGAGCTGTCCCATGATCGTCACTGCCGCCCCGAACAGCCAGACGAGGAACAGCATCCAGCCCGGCAGGATCGACAATGCGCGTTCCTGCGCCCGCAAAGCCAGCACGATGATGAGCAGCGATCCGATCGCAGCAATCGGCACATAGGAAAGCCGCGCCAGGCCCGAGGCGAGCTTGGCGTCGATCAGCGAAAAACCGACAAGGCCGATCTGAACCAGACCCCACACGCCGAATATAATGGTAAGCGAGGTGTGCCATCGCTTCAGTTGCAGAAACACATAAAGGAAGATCAGCATGGCTGCGGCGAGGGCAGCTTCCATCGCCGCCCGGTAGATCGCATTGTCCGCCGCGCTGAGCTGGAACAGTTTGTGCCAGAAACCGAAATCGACGCAGAGATAGCCGACCGTCGCCCAGGCGACGAGCGAAGCCGCGGGGAAAATCGAATTATGGTTGGCACCGAAAATCGCCGTAAGATAAATAGCGAGAACGCCGACAATACCGAGCAAGATGCCGTTGAATAGCGTGAGATTTGCGGTTTTCTTTCCGACTGACGCCGCATTCGCCAGATAGAGCCTGGGGAAGCCCGTCCCGGCAAGCTCCACGATATAAGTGACCGTCGACCCGGGCTCCAGAACCAGCCTGTAAATGTCGGAATGATCGTCCTGGACACGGTCAGGCTTGAAGCCCAGCGAAACCGTGACGTTTTCAATGCGGGGCGCGTCGAGATCCGGCCAGATGAGCTGGGAACCGACCATGTCGTAACGCTGCGCCATGAGCCAGAGGGTCACGGTCTGATCGGTCGGGTTGTTCAGCGCGAAAACGGCCCAGTTCGGGTCGGTCCCCGGTGTCTTGGCCAGAACCGACATACGGCCGGAAACGTCATTCTGTCCCGCTGCGGTCTCAACGCTGAGACGGTCGCCGCGGCCTTCGTAAAGCTCGCCGAGCAACGTAATGTCGATCCGCTGCTGATCCGGGCCGATCACGATCGCTTCAAGCGCGCGCGCAGGACCAGCGAACAGCGCCAGCGCAAAAAGCGCGGCCGCCACGCAGTGGACAGCGTTAATCAGACCGGACCTCAATGCACCGATTGCCGAACAATCAGCGCCAGCCCGCGCAGTGAAAGACATTGATCCCCTCGCTGGATCTGTTTATTTCGCCTCTGCCACTGGCCCTCATTCCGGGACAGATGCCATGTCAACGCCACTTTATGTACGCAAATTGTCGTCAATTGCCGAAAAGAGCAAATGATCCTGCCATAATCCGTTAATTCTAAGGTATTTCCTAGCAAAACCTTCATGTTCAAAGCCGCACTTCGTGAGCAACTTGCGTGACGGCAGATTGCTTGGCAGACAGGCTGCTTCGAGCCGGTGAAAGCCAAGTTGCCTGAACACGAAGGGCATCAGAATCCCCAGGGCAGATGTCATAAATCCTTGTCTGCTGTGTGCGGCACCGATCCAATATCCAATTGAGATTGACTGGCTCACGCCACGGCGCGCATTTGTCAAAGTTATGCCGCCGAGCAGCGTATTATCATTGCTTTTGAACAGAAAAAAGGCATAGCCCGTGCCTTCCTTGATGTCACGGTGGTAATAGCGCAGGCGACGGCGGAAAGCGGACCGGCTGAGTTCGTCCGGCGACCATTCCGGCTCCCATGGGCGCAGAAAGCTTTCGCTGGCTTCGCGCAAACTTGCCCACCCCGCATAATCCGGCATTTGCGGAACACGTAAAAAGACGCGGTCGCCGCGTATCAAGGGCCCGGAATCACTGAGCGGGACGGAGCGCAGAAACGCCATGAAACTAGCCTCTATTCATTCCTGTCTGTCTCGTGTCGAGACTTTATTCCGAAGCGGGCCGGCATCGTCATCAGGCCCGCAATTTCTTAACGGTTCTTGCGCGGACTAGAGCAACCCGCATTCAAGTGAACGCAGAAAAGTTAATCTAGTGAATGGTCTGGCGCGCATGGCGTTCCTCGAATACAGCCTCGCGAAGCCTTTCGGATACACCGTCCGGACCGACACTGGCTGTCACTGGTTCTTTTGTAAGGGCAAAACCCGCAGCGAGCGTTCCGACATCGGTCGCCGTAACGTTGTCGATCCGCTCGATCAGCTCTTCCGGGCTGAGTTGCCGCCCGAAAATCAGCGTATCGCGGGCAATCTGCGCCGCTCGCGCCTCCGAGCTTTCAAGGCTCATCAGGAGCGACGCCTTGAGCTGGGCCTTGGCGCGATCCAGCTCGGCAGCAGCAGGGCCTTCCAGCGCCACCGCGCGCATCTGCGTCATGATCACCTCGACAAGCTCCTCAAGCTGTGCATCTCCGCTGGCGGCATGGACACCGAAAAAGCCCACATCGGAAAATCCCCACCCGAACGCGTTGATATCGTAGCACAAGCCGCGCCTTTCGCGAGCCTCCTGAAACAGCCGCGAGGACATGCCGCCGCCAAGCAGCACCGAATAGATCAGCGAGGTGAAATAGGCGTCATCGCGGAAAGACGGCGCTTTGAAGCCAAGCACGATATGGGTCTGTTCGATCGGCCGGATCACACCGACATGCCCGCCCGAGAACCGGGCGTCTTCCTGCACGCGCCCGTTATCTGTGCTGAAATGAGTAAACTGATCTTCGCTCAGCCGGACAATTGCGTCATGATCGACGGCACCGGCGGCGCCGATCACCATGCATGGTGTCGTATAGGCCGTTTCACGATAGAGGCTCAGATGCTCGCGGGTCAGATCGCGCACGCTTTCCGGCGTGCCGAGGATGGAACGGCCCAGCGGCTGATCGGGAAAGGCAGCCTGCTGCACCGATTCAAACACGAGATCGTCCGGCGAATCCTGAAGCGAGGCAATTTCCTGAAGGATAACATCCTTCTCACGATCCATGTCCTCGGGCGAGAAGACCGGATTTTGCAGAATGTCCGCGAGGATTTCGAGCGCGAGCGGAACATGCTCTTTCAGAACACGGGCAAAATAATCCGTCGTCTCGAAACTGGTCATGGCATTGAGCGCACCGCCAACCGCCTCGATCTGTTCGGCGATCTCCAGCGCACTGCGCGTGCGCGTGCCCTTGAACGCCATATGTTCCAGAAAATGCGCCAGGCCATGTTCCTGCGGCGCTTCCGACCGCGCGCCGCTATTGATCCAGACACCCAGCGAGGCTGTTTCAAGATGAGGCATATGGCACGTCACCACGCGCAGCCCATTGGCCAGCGTCGTCATTTCGATTGTCATCCGTGACCCTTAATGTCGGAAAAACGCCCGCGCTCGCAAATCAGATTGCGTATCGCACCAGCGTCTGCATCGGCGGTTATGGAACTTTCATGGCCCGCGAGGATGGCCCGGAGACGCTCCGGTACATCTGCGGTTCGGCCTGCCGCCGCTTTGACGGCATCGGGAAATTTTGCCGGATGCGCCGTAGAGAGCACAATCATCGGCGAGGCGGCATTGCCTGCCTCACGTTCGGCTGCGGCGATCCCGACAGCGGTATGCGGATCGGCCAGATAGCCGGTTCGGCTGTAGATCCTCCGCATGGTTTCGAATACCTCATTCTCATCGGCGCGATAGGCGGAAAACATCGACCGGATGGCCGATAATTCGCTCTCGCTCAGCGCAAACGATCCGCTATCGCTGAACTCGCCCATCAGGCTCTCGACCCGGTCCGCATTGCGGCCACTCACCTCGAAGATCAATCGTTCGAAATTGCTGGACACCTGAATATCCATGCTGGGGCTTGATGTGGGCACGACCGAGCGCGGCTCATACCGTCCCGTTTCAAGCGTGCGCGCAAGAATATCGTTGGTATTGGTCGCAATCACAAGTCGCTCGACCGGCAGGCCCATGCGCTGGGCGGCATATCCGGCGAAAATGTCGCCGAAATTGCCTGTCGGGACGCTGAAGCGGACGGCGCGGTCGGACCGCCAAGCGATGCGGCGGCGGTAAAATAATAGACCGTCTGCGCCATGATGCGCGCCCAGTTGATCGAGTTCACCGCAGAGAGCCGCGCTGCATCGCGAAAATCGAGATCGGCGAACAGCGTCTTCACGATGGACTGGCAATCGTCGAAATTGCCGCGAACCGCAATCGGGTGAACATTCCCCGCGCCCGATGTCGTCATCTGGCGGCGCTGGATCTCGCTGATCCGGCCATCCGGAAACAGGACGAACAGGTCGATGGCCTCGCGGTTCTTGAACGCCTCGACCGCCGCCGCGCCGGTATCGCCTGATGTCGCGGCAAGGATCGTTGCGCGCTCGCCCAAGCGCGTCAGCGCGCGGTCCATCATGAGCCCGAGAAGCTGCATCGCCAGATCCTTGAAGGCGAGCGTCGGGCCGTGAAACAATTCAAGCAGCCAGAGATTGCTGTCCAGCTGCACAAGCGGCGCGACCGCCTGATGGGCAAAGCCGGAATACGCTTCAGCGACAATCGCGGACAGCTTTTCGCCGGCAACATTGCCGCCCGCCAGCGGCGTCATGATGCGGTTAGCTGCTTCGACATAGTTTTGCCCGGCCAGCGCTCGGATCGTGTCAGCCCCGATCTGCGGCCAGCTTTCAGGAACGTACAGGCCGCCATCGCGGGCAAGTCCCGCCATCAGGACGGACTCGAAATCCAGACGGGCTGCGCGGCCAC
Source organism: uncultured Hyphomicrobiaceae bacterium (assembly GCA_964407125.1). Lineage (GTDB taxonomy): Bacteria > Pseudomonadota > Alphaproteobacteria > Rhizobiales > Rhodomicrobiaceae > JAHQVI01. Next base: position 24,485 of record CAYOUP010000003.1, read on the forward strand.
GCGTGCTGATATAATGCAATGAGCAGTCCTCAAGACGACAGTTTGCGGCGCAGACTATACGCTGCCGCTGCGATCCGCAATGTTCGCGTCGGCACCGGGATCGTGTGAGGCGCGGAGCCGCCCCCATGCATAAAAAACAAAGACCGTCACGAGCGTTACAGCAAGGCCGAACCAGGTTATAGCATATTCGAGATGGCGATTTGGCAGCTGCAGACGCGTGACGCCCGCGCGCGGCCAGCCGCCGGGCACGGTCATTGGCTCCGCTTCGGCCATGAACGGGACGGTGCGCGCCGCAAGATCATCAGGAAGCGAGGCATTGAGCGCCTGAACATCGCGGAGAAACCAGCGATTGGCGGCAGGCTGATTGTCGGGTGTAAAGATGCTGCCACTCTCCGATGCCCGGGCAAGCGCGGTTATGGAAATTTCACCCTCGACCTGCCCTTGCGCGCGTGTTGCGGGATCACGGTATTGTTCCGGCACGAAGCCACGATCGACAAAGATGACGTCACCGCTCTGCGTCTCCAGCGGCGTCAGGACGCGCCAGCCAGCCTCGCCATTGACAAGACCATACAGATGACGCTCGTGCCCGTGCAGAAAGCGCCCGGTCAGCGCGAGGCGGTAATATTCAACATCGCGATCAGTGGCCCAAAACTGTTTTGCCTTGCTCAGCGAAATCGTATCGCCCTTCGCACGCGCCTCGATGCGCTCGATCAGGCCGAGCTTCCATTCGCGCCGTTCAAGCTGCCAGCGGCCGAGGCTGATCAGCACGGCGAGGCCAACAAGCGTCAGCAGAAACGGGATCAACAGCGGGCGAAAGCGGTTCAAAACGCGCCCCTTTTTGCAGATGTTCAAGTCAGCCGGTGCGATCTATTCATCCCTATCGGAATGGCGGCCTTCCTCGGCGCGGTACTGATATTGAAGCGCCAGCATTGTCGCCTTGAACGGGCGTAACAACGCAAGGGGCAGCGCCAGTCCCAATGGCAGCCACAGCGCGGCGTGAACCCAGAGCGGTGGCTGATAGGACACTTCGACATAAAGCGCCAGCCCCGTCACGATAAAGCCTGCCAGCAATATGATGAAGACTGCCGGACCGTCGCCGGAGTCGGCAAAACTGAAATCGAGGCCGCAATGGCTACATTTCTCTCTCACCGAGAGGTAGCCCTTGAACAGTTTTCCGACGCCGCAGCGCGGACATCGTCCAAGCAGTCCCGTAACAAAGGGCGATGGCAGCTTTTTCGAACGGCTCGCGTCATTCATCGTTCGGGACCCCTCCTGATGCTGAGGAGGTACCCCGCTTTGACAGGGCTTCTCCGATCCGGCCAGCCGGTCCGATCATCTGCCGCTAATGCGCGACAGGCGTTCCGGCACCCCATACATAGATATTGACGAAGAGGAACAACCAGACAACGTCAACGAAATGCCAGTACCAGGCGGCGGCCTCGAAACCGAAATGGTGTTTTTCGGTGAAGTGCCCCATCAGCACGCGCACAAGCGTAACAGTGAGGAAAATCGTACCGACAATAACATGGAAGCCATGGAAGCCAGTCGCCATGAAGAAAGTCGAACCGTAAATATGGCCAGAGAAAGTGAACGGCGCATGGTGATATTCATAGGCCTGAAGCGTGGTGAACATGATACCGAGAATGATCGTCAGCGTCAGGCCCCAGGTCAGTCCCTTGCGGTCTCCCTCCTGCAGCGCGTAATGCGCCCATGTGACGGTTGTGCCGGACGTCAGCAGGATCAGGGTGTTGACGAGAGGCAGCGTCCATGGATTGAACGTCGAAAGGAAGCTGCCGTCTTCTGACGCTATTGGCGGCCAGTGTCCGCCCGTGATCGCCTCACGGGCAACCATGCCCAGCGGCGTTCCGGCATCCGTCAGCGGCGCCACGTCACCGGGAAACAGCGCAACGTCGAAATAGGCCCAGAACCACGCCACGAAGAACATCACCTCGGAGGCGATGAACAGGATCATGCCATAGCGCAGATGGAGTTGAACGACCGGAGTATGCAGATGCCGGTATTCCGCCTCGTCGATGACATCACGCCACCAGAAGAACATCGTCGAGATCACACCGAGGAGCCCGGCGAAGAAGACCCACGGTCCCTGTATTCCAAACAGTCCGTCGTTCGAAGTTCTCATCCATGCAATTGCGCCAATCGCCATGACGAGAGCCGAGATCGCGCCGACCAGCGGCCATGGGCTCGGATCGACAAGATGGTAATCATGTTTATTTGCGTGCGAGCTTGCCATGATGTTTTCCTTACGGCGCGTCGAAATTGAATGATGCCCTTTTATCCAGAGCTTCCAGCGTTTTCAATCGTCCTGGGTTGGCTGCGTTGATTTACCGCCGCAGATTCCGATTTCTCCGGATCGGTTGAACGGAAGAACGTATAGGACAGAGTGATTTCCTCGATACGGTTGGCATCGGGATCGTTCATGATTTCCGGATCGATATAGAACGAAACCGGCATGTCGACGACCTGATGCGGCTGCAAGGTCTGTTCGGTAAAGCAGAAACACTGGACCTTGACGAAATAGCTGCCCGCGATTTCAGGTGTGACGTTAAAGGTTGCGCTGCCGGTCAGCTTTTCGTCCGACAGGTTCTCGGCCCGGAAGAAAGCAAGCCGGTTTTCGCCGATCTTCAGCGTGATCTTGCGCTTGACAGGTTTGAACGACCAATCGAGATCGGAGGACATGGAGGCATCGAAACGGACACTGATGTCGCGATCCGTCACGGTGGCGGAGGGCGCTTCGGCGCGCTTCGTGGTGCCGGCATAACCCGTAGCCTGGCAGAAAATGCGATAGAGGGGAACGGCGGCAAAGGACAGCCCGACCATCGCGGCAACGAGAACGAGAAGGCCGGATGCAAGCCGGGCGTTCGAGCGCTGTCTGTCGTCTTGCCGTTTGTTGCGTCCGCTATCTGTCATGACGAACCTTTAGATTGGCCTGTTGGCGACATTGCCGCCAAGCCGGATGATCGTGATCAGGAAGAAAATAACCACGAGTGCACCGAGGCCGAGACCGATGGCAATGGAGCGGATACGGCGGCGGCGCTGCTGCTCCGCCGTCAGGGTGACCTGTTCCAGCGGCACGGGCTTGTCCTCTTCCATTACACAAGCCCCAGAGCGTGTTCGGTTAGTATCGCGGCAAAAACCACAAAGAGATAAAGGATCGAATAGCTGAAAAGCCGTTTTGCCGCCTTGTCGGCCGCGTGTCCATCACGCTTGCGATAAAGGTCAAACGACAGGGAGATGAAAGCCACGCTCATGACTGCCGAAACAGCGAGGTAGAACACGCCGCCGAGTCCGGTGAAATAGGGCGCAATGGCGCATAACCCAGTCAGTACGGCATAAATGAGGATCTGAATACGTGTTGCCTGCCTTCCGGCAACAACTGGCAGCATCGGAACGCCTGCCCGCTCATAGTCACGGGACCGCAGCAGCGCCAGCGCCCAGAAATGCGCGGGCGTCCAGAAAAAGATGATCGCAAAAAGCAGAATGCTGTTCACCGTGACGTCACCGCTCGCCGCGGCCCAGCCGATCATCGGCGGAAATGCGCCTGCCGCGCCGCCAATGACGATGTTCTGCGAGGTGGAGCGCTTCAGCCACATCGTATAGATCAGGACATAATAGGCGATGGTCAGCGCCAGCAATCCCGCGGCGACCCAGTTCACAAGGACGCCGAGGCAGAAGACCGACGCCCCGGACA
>CAYOUP010000004.1:0-24694 GCA_964407125.1 uncultured Hyphomicrobiaceae bacterium
CTGGAATCCTTGTACGCACAGGATGATTCGAAGATCGCGAGTATCGTCGTGGACAACGGCTCAACAGATAATTCCAGCGACAGGATTAGAAATCAAGTCCCGGATGTTATTCTCATCGAAAACGGCGAAAATGTTGGATATTCAAGGGGTAATAATATCGGGATTAAGCAGGCGTTAATAAGTGGGGCGGACTACGTATTTCTGTTGAACAACGATACTGTTGTGGATAAGAATATGTTACGCCATTTGGTTGTGGTTGCTGAGTCTTATCCCGAAGTCGGGATTACAGGACCAACAATGCTCTATTTTGATAAACCCGATGTCATTTGGTGTGCAGGTAACCTTATCGATTGGCGGACGGGGAACACTGAAAGAATATATGATGGAGAACACATATCCAAAATTGAGGACAGTCCGCTCCTGCATGTTGACTTCATTACATCCTGTGCGATCTGTATTAAAAGAGCCGTGTTTGAAGAAATCGGGCTGATCGATGAGCGGTTCTTCATCTACTATGATGAAACAGATTGGTTCTCCAGGGCCAACTCCGCAGGGTGGCGTGCAATGTATGTCCCTGCAGCGAAGATGTGGCACAAAGTCTCGGCAACGATGGGAGACAGTTCACCTAGAACAGACTATTACATGGTTCGAAATCGTTTCTTGTTCCTCACGAACAATCTCAACGGGATCAATCGCATTTCTTCAATACTTAAGGCCGGGCAGCTAAACTTTCGCGATATCTTGGCCTATACGTTGAAAAGTCAAGGAGGCGTGCGCCTCAAAAACCGAAATGCCAAGTTTCTCGGTATGCTGGATGCATTGCTTGGACGCTGGGGAAAACTACGATCAGGTATAGAGGCTCATCTCTTATAAATGGCTTATGCCGGGACATAACGATCCTTTCATTTTAACCCCGTGTGAAATCGCTACTTCTTAGTCCTTCACTGAATAGACTAGTCGACTTCGTATGCTTCGTTTCATCATTTCTTCCATTGAAGTTTATAAACAAACATGAAGATCTTATTTCTTTCGACCTGGTTTCCCTACCCTCCCAATCAAGGCAGCAAAATACGAGCCTACCATCTCTTGCGGGCGGTGGCGTCCCGACATGAGGTTGCCCTGGTTTCATTCCAGGACGGACCGTTGAACCAGGCTTGGATTGACCACATACATGCCTATTGTCACAGTGTGCGGATCATCCCGCGCGAGCCCTTCGCACAAGGAGCCATCGGAGCGGCATTGGGCTGGTTCTCACCGAAACCGAGGGCCGTCGTCGGCAGCTGGTCCTCAAGCATGTCGGATGCTGTTCAAGCGTTGGCGTGTGAATGGGAGCCGGATGTGATTCTGGCGCTCACATTCGTAACCGCGCCGTACGCCCTCAAAGTCCAGGCTCATCTGCGTGTCGTTGATGTCGACAATGTCCTGGGGATCATGCTGCAAGAGGAATTCCAGGCGAGCCACTCACCTTTGCAAAGGCTGCGCCGCTACTTGGCATATCGAAAATTCACGCAGTATGAACGCGAACTTTATCAGCCATTTGATATCAACCTGGTGACCTCAGAATTGGATGCCGGAAGAATTCGAGAGCACATCCCCCTGGATCCGGATCAGGTCATGGTGGTGCCTAATGGGGTGGACCTGCACTATTTTCGCCCCGGACTTCATGCTCCAATCCTGCACTCGATGATCTTCAACGGGGCGCTCTCCTACGAGCCGAATCATGACGCAATGTGCTACTTTCTTGAGCATATCTACCCGAGAATCAAACGCGAGATCCCGGATGCCCAGCTCTCAATCACGGGGAGGACGGAAGGAGTCGATGTGCAGTCACTCCCCCATGACGATCAAGTTCACTTCACCGGATATGTCGAAGATATTCGCGAGGTTGTTGCGCGCAGTTCGGTCTGTGTCGTTCCGCTAAGGAAAGGCGCGGGGACGCGCTTGAAAATCCTCGAGGCCATGGCGCTTGGCATCCCGGTTGTCACCACAAGCAAAGGGGCGGAGGGTCTGGCGGTTGAATCGGGCAGACATCTTATCATCGCAGATGAGCCCATCGTTTTCGCCGTCGAAACCGTGAAGGTTCTACAAGATAGGTCCCTGCAGGAAAGCTTATCAGCGCAAGGATATGCTCTGGTTCAGGAACGATATGGATGGGAAGGAATCGGCAGGCAGTTCATCGCACAGATCGAAGACAGGATGAATGGACGCTAAAATGGCTCTAAGCACACAATCCACGCCCGCTCTCTTTTTTGCCGGCCAGAACGCGACTCTATGGATAAAGCGTGCCATCATTATTCAGGTGATCCTGGTAGCAGGGTTCGTCGTACCGGAGGCCATGCGTGGGGACCGATTGGATATGGCGCTGCTCATGGCAGTTCCCCTTCTCATCGCTCTATTGGTTCTGCATCAAAAACCACAGATCGGTTTCCCACTCCTAGTAATTTTCAATTTCATAATCCCTTCCGTGATTAGAACAAGTACGGAGACGAGCGTCAGCTTATCGCTCATTCTGGTAGCTATACTGATTGGCTTGTGGCTGCTGGAAAAAATTGGGCGCGAAAGAACACTCAGAATGGTTGTAACGCCTTTGCTGCTGCCGGTTCTGGGGCTCATGGGGGTGAGCTTATTATCCTTCGTATTTGGGCAGATACGGTGGCTTCCTGTTCAGCCAGTCTCCATCATGGCACAGCTAGGTGGGCTGGCTATTTTCCTGCTCCTGCCCGGATTGCTCCTCTATACCATCGAGCGTCTGCGCAGCCCGAGGATCTTGAAGTGGACAACATGGCTGTTCATCGCATTGGGTGGAATTTTCACGGCAACTTTGCTGCTCCCGAACATGCGCCAATATGGCTTCCGTTTTTTTCAGCGCGCTGTCTACGATTCGATGTTCTGGACCTGGCTGGTGACGATCGCATTTAGCCAGAGTATGCTCAACCGCAAATTGCAGCCCATCTGGAGGATCGGGCTAGCACTGGTGGGATTGAGCGCCTTCTACATTACGATCGTTTTACGGCAAGCCTGGACTTCTGGTTGGTTCCCCGCGGTTATTGCAATCCTGACAATTCTCACGGTGAAGAAACCGAATTGGGTGCTGATCGGGGCTCTCATCCTGGGGGTCGTCTTGATATTGAGACCTGAGATCTTGGACTCAGTATTCTTAAGCGGCGACAACCCATATAGCCTGAAAACGCGGCTGGAGGCTTGGCGGATCATAGGCGGGCTATTACTCTTGAACCCCTTGCTTGGGCTAGGGCCGGCTTCATACTACAACTATACGCCTTTGTATGACATTCTCGGGTATTCGGTGCGGTTTAATTCTCACAATAACTACGTGGACATTGCTGCCCAGGTCGGTTTATTGGGCTTATTCTTCTTTCTGTGGTTTGCCTGGAGGTTGTTCTGGTTTCTCTGGAACAACAGGGAAAAGATGCCGGAGGGATTTCCGCGTGCCTTTATGTATGGGGCGCTGGGGGGATTGATAGCCACACTTGCCGCTGGAATGCTGGGAGATTGGTTTCTCCCCTTTGTTTATAACATTGGCATGGAGGGCTTCCGAGCCAGCAGCTTTGCTTGGTTTTTCCTAGGCGCAGCTGTCGCGCTGGTGTTCATCTATAGCACCCCCGAATCATCGCCTGGGCAGGACGACCACGTCACCTGTACGCGGACGCGGCTGCAGGGTAATAGGCGTCCGTTGCCGTAAGGATCTACCCTTCTTTACAGTTAGAGAAAGTTGGGCTCGGCATTCAGCAATATCAGATCTGCAGGACGTCACGAAGGCGTTTCGGGGATTCGCAGAAGGTAATTATTAGTGTGCGCATCTTATTGATAACCCAAATACTGCCATTCCCACCGAATGCAGGTCCGCGCATCAAGACGTGGAACGTGATTCGTCATCTGGTCGCTTCGGGTCATGATGTCACGTTATTATCGTTGGTACGCCCCGAGGAGCGTGATTACCTTCCCGAGCTGGAACATTATTGTGAGCAGATCATAGCGATCCCCCTGGAACGTTCACGCATGAAGGATCTTCTCTACTGGCTGCGGAGCCATCTTACCGGGCGGCCGTTCCTGGTAGAGCGCGATGATAGTCCCGTGATGCGGGATAAGGTGAAAAGCTTGCTGCTGGCGGATCGAATCGATGCCATACATGCGGATCAGGTTACGATGACGCAGTTTGCACCTGAGAACGGTCAGGGTGACGCAGAACCATTGCTGGTATTCGATGCACACAACGCCACCTGGTCGATTCTTGAGAGGATGCGCCAGCATGCATCGTGGTGGCTCAAGCCGATACTATCCGTTGAAGCAGCCCGAATGAAGCGCTATGAAGCTGCCGTAGTCGAACGCTTTGATCACACCTTGGTTGTGAGCGATATCGATCGTGTAGCCTTGATTAGTGCCGGAGACGATGCTGTAAGTGGAGCTGTTCAGCAGGATGGCCGAGTCGTGATCATGCCGATTGGGGTCGATACACAACGTCTGCGCCCCCTGGCGAGGGAAGAGAGAACGAGCAATGTCCTTACGCTCGGCACACTGCACTATGCGCCCAATGCAGAGGGAATCCGCTGGTTTCTGCACGAAGTATGGCCAAAGGTACGGGTAAATATGCCCGATGCAACATTGACAATTGTCGGCAAGAATCCTCCCAGGGATTTCATTCAATATGGAGAAGCCCATTCGCAGGAGATCCAGGTTACAGGATATGTTGAGGATCTAGAACCCTATCTGCGCAATGCAGCACTGATGGTTGTTCCGGTCCTGGCCGGAAGCGGCATGCGCGTGCGCATCCTCGAGGCTTTCTCCCGAGGCTTGCCGTTGGTGACGACGAGCATCGGGCTCGAGGGGATTGCTGCAGTCGACGGTGAAGAAGTGCTGATCGCCGACGAATCGGAGGCATTCGCCTCGGCGGTTGTCAGCGTTATCCGTGATCCAGAGCTCCAGGATCGGTTGTCGATCAATGCTCGCAAGCTGGCCACTTCACGCTATGATTGGCGTATCGCCTTGTCGCCGTTGGACAGGCTCTACCCAGCGTCCATCGGGGATGAACGTCGTGATGAGCGCAAATAGGCAAACTACAAGAAAACGAGTTTCGCGATTGGTACACTTGCCAATAAGAGGATACTTCTCTCAATGATTGCTTCATTCTTGGGTTCACGATTCGACTCTATCAGCAAACACCACGCCCTGATTATCATCCTAGTCCTTTCGGCTCTCTTACGCATCGGGCTGGCGCTCTACATGGGTGGGAGCGTTGAAGCCTTACCGGGGATTGCGGATCAAAAGACCTACCATGTTCTAGCGCAGCGAGTGTTGGATGGGCACGGATTCAGCTTTCCGGAACCTTGGTGGCCGGCCACGCGCTCTGGGGAACCAACGGCACACTGGAGCTACATCTACACTTTTTTTCTGGCCTTTGTATATAAACTTGTAGGGGTATCCCCGCTAATAGCGCGCCTGCTCCAGGCTCTGCTGGTCGGGATCCTTCAACCATACCTTGCGTTCAAGATCGGCGAGCGTGTATTCAGTCAGACCGTCGGTGTGGTTGCTGCTGCATTAACGGCTTTCTACACATATTTTATTTACTATGCGGTGGCATTGATGACAGAGTCCTTTTTCATTACTGCGCTCATGGCTTGCCTCTACCTGGCCATACGGCTGGTGCAAACCTCTGCAGCAGAGGGGGGAAAGCTACCAACGGGGATGTGGTTTATAGCCATCGGTATGAGCGTCTCTCTGGGTATTGCGGTCTTGCTGCGACAACTCATCCTGTTAATGGCGCCGCTTATGCTTCTCTGGCTGGGATTGGTTCTGAAGGAGAGGATCGGTGTACGACGGACAATTGCACTTGTCCTGTTGGTTGGGTTTATCGTGGCATTATTTGTCTTACCCTTCAGTCTATTTAATCTTCGCCGATTTGGACAGTTTGTGCTGCTGAATTCAAACGCTGGTTTCACTTTCTTCTGGGCCAATCATCCAATCCACGGAATTCATTTCCAACCGATCTTGCCAGAGGATACTGTAAGTTATGGCGATCTCATCCCTGATGACCTAATTTCGCTGAACGAAGCAGAACTTGATCAGGCGCTGCTCAAGCGCGGTTTGGAGTTTGTACGGGTTGATCCAGTGAGATATATCTTGCTTTCCATCAGCCGCATTCCAGCGTATTTTCAATTCTGGCCGTCACCGGATTCCTCGGTCGTGAGCAACATCTCGCGGGTGATGAGCTTTGGGATCAGCTGGCCCTTCATGCTCATAGGGCTGGTGCAAGGCATTCAAAGAAAGGCCAAATCTGGCGGGGGCTTGAGATCACCTCTGTTCTTATTACTGGGATTCGTGCTGGTTTACACAGGAATTCACTTGCTTTCCTGGGCGTTAATACGCTATCGGTTACCTGTGGATGCGGTAATGATCATATTCGCGGCTTATGGAATAGTTAACATCCTGACGAACAACCGCAATCGACGATTGCGAATAGCAGAGCAGGATGCGTGAGAGCAGGGCAGGAGAGAAATTTATGGATCTAAACCTGTACTTCATGCCGATTATAAAATGGTGGCGTCTAATTGTGATCGCTGCGCTTATTGCCGGTGTTGCTACACTCGTAACGATGATAGGGCAGTCTCCGATGTATGAATCGGGCACGACGCTCATCATCGGTCAATCGATCGATGAGCCGAACCCGTCCTCGGCCCAATTCTATCTGGAACAGGACCTGGCCAAGCTCTACGCAGACATGGCGCAGCGAGAGCCGATCCGCAATGCCACCAGAGCAGCGCTCGGCCTGGACAATTTGCCTTTCTACACCGTACGGGCGCTGCCGAATTCACAACTAATTGAGATTAAAGTGCGGGATACAGATCCAATTCGTGCGCAGTCCGTCGCTGCAGAGCTAGCAAATCAAATGACCCAAAGGACCCCTAGTGATGGCGGATCCGAAGATGCGAACAGGGAGCGTTTCATCAGCGAGCAGCTTTCAAATCTACAGGCCGACATCGAAGAGACTGAAGAGGAAATGACCTCATTAGAGATTCGACTGGGTGATACGCGTGGTGCACTCGAGATCTCGGATATTGAGGACCAGATCGCTGCGCTTCAGAATAAACTTCGTTCTCTTCAAAGCACCTTTGCCAGTCTTATCCTTACGTCTCAAGAGGGCGCATTGAACATTTTGCGAGTATTTGTGCCGGCGGACATTCCCAATCGCTCGATCAGCCAAAATCCATTGATGAGCATTGCTCTCGCTTCGGTGCTGGGAGCCGGCGTCGCGATTGCTGGAGCTTACTTGATCGAATACCTCGATCGACGGATCAACCATGCGTCTGAGATTGCTAGTTTGCTTGATTGGCCGATCCTGGCTCAGGTCGAGCAGCTCAACGGTGAAGCAAATCACAAATTGCATGTTGATGAGTTTCCAGACTCGAGTTTCACTAACGCTTTCAGGACGATCCGTACGAAGATCGAGATGGCCGGTATGGGTAAAAGCATGAAGACAATCCTGGTTACGGGTCCGGCGGTTGGTGAGGGGAAGACGACGGTAGCCCACAACTTAGCCAGGATCTTCGCCTCCGGCAAGAAGAAAGTCCTACTCGTTGATGCGGATATTCGCAAACTCGAAGGAGAAGAGACCCAATTGGAGGGACTAACTGATCTACTCAGTACCGGGGGAGATGTGGCCGATTTCGCAACCCAGACTTCAATACCCCAGCTCTCCATCCTGCATGCAGGCCGCAGGACGGAACGATCCCTGAATATGTTCAATCTTTCCAATTTGGAAAGGGTGATCGAGAATCTGGAGGAAAAATGGGACATCATTATCATCGATGGCCCCCCTGCCTTTGTGTCGGATGCGTTCATCATGGCAACCATAGCAGATGGTTTCATCACTGTTGTGCGCCTTGGCTCGACAAAACTAGATGCAGTGAATGAGATGCTGAACATATTTGACAGTGAGGAGGTCGTACCGCTGGGGATCATTGTCAACAGCATATCGGGACGCCCCACTTACTACCGTGGGTACTATAACCAGGAAATGCGGACCGAAACGCGTCCATATTGGTCCCGTCAATTGGCGGAGGTGCTCAATCGAATCAATCGATCGCCAGGAAGGCAAGAGGCCTCGAACACGGATGTGAACCAGCCGAAAGAATCTGAGAGTTAATGGTTTCTTCGCTACGAACCTCAGCTTTACCAATTGCATCAGGTCATAAATCTTTCTTTGGGTTGGCTTGCGTATCACTTTTCCGGTGAATCCCTTGCCGGCAAATTTTGAAGAGATCGTTCAGGTCAGGCGAATGCGTTCACTCTGATCCTCTCTCTGGATAGAGCGGATCCAAACAGCTATGAGCAATTTTCGCTACAAGAGGACACAGTATTGGTGAGGAAATAATACTTAAGAGAGTAGATCTTCTTGTCAGCATCTTGTCCCTGTTGTTGAGTGTCGCCGTGGCGGGCTGCAGGGCAGGTGACGACGATCAAAGCAACGTTATGATTCCAGGCACCGAAACCATAGATGTGTTGTCTGTTGCTACTCCTATTCGAACAGGGAAACCGACAAGGGAAAATCCCGTCACCAAAGAGGGATCTATTGCACTGCAAGAGAGTACTGCTCTAGCGATGAGTAGTACTGCGCAGCCTACTGTAACTCAATCGGGGCTGCAAAAGAATCAAGCAGTGCCCCGCGCCGCTTCCTCCACAACGATCATCGTCGATCACCGCGCAGTCGACCTCTTCGACTCAATCCCAGAGCAGTATCTTCAAGCCGCTGCTGCGCTGAGGATGTTCTATATGGACGCTTCAGTGGGCGGCAATATCAATGATGGCTTGGATTGCCTCAATTATCCGTCGGATGAAGCCTCCCCGATCGGTTGCCGGCGGCTTGACCATCGCGATCCGACCTTCTCGGTCAGTCCGAGCGAGATCGATTGGTCGCACCCTGGTGGTTATGACCGATCGAACTGGGATTTTCAATACTGGGTTGTGCCAGGGTGTGGCGGATGGTATGACAAGGTGCGCTGTTTCTTCGATGTCATGGATTCGACTATCGGTCTGTACGATGTGGTCTCATTCCAATTCAGCTATCTCGAAGTAAAAAGCAGAGAGACGATTGCAGATCAGCCCGGAGGCTTCTTCTGGGATAGCCCAGTTCTCCGTGATGTGTATAACCTGGAGGCCTATGAAGCCCAGCATCCCGAGAAGACCTTCATCTACTGGACCACAAGCCTGGCTCGCTCCATTGGCACAAGCGAGGCTGAAGCATTCAACCAACAGATGCGCCAGTATGCCAGTGAGAATGACAAGATCCTCTTCGATGTCGCCGACATCCTCTCACATGATCCGAGCGGCAACACTTGTTATGACAACCGCGATGGCGTCCCCTACGATAATGGAAATCGATCAGAGAATTTCCCGGATGATGGGCAGGCGTACCTGGCGATATGCCCTCACTATACGACCGAAGTTAATGGCGGACATCTAGGGAGTGTGTCAGCGGGTAAGATCCGCGTCGCTAAAGCTTTCTGGGTGCTCATGGCAAGGATCGCCGGATGGAATTGAACCAATATAGTTACAGATCATTCGGGCGATGTGTTTCACTTGGTGATGGCAGAATGGAGTTGTATTTCAACGCGCAGGCGAGTTTCTTCCATTGAAGGACGAGGAAACGCTGTGAATGAAGAAAGCCTTGATCGAGAGGCTGTAAACGTCTCAATCATCATCGTGAGCTGGAATACAAAGGATCTCCTACGGCGCTGCCTGGCGACGATCCGCGCTCAAGAGGGTCATGCTTTCTTAGATCCGATTGAGACGATCGTTGTAGACAATTGCTCTTCCGATAGTACTGTGGAAATGCTTCACGAAAGCTTTCCGAAAGTGAAGCTCATCGAGAATCGAGAGAATGTTGGATTTGCCCGGGCGACGAATCAAGGTACGCGCTGCGCGCGAGGGGATTATATTCTGTATCTCAATCCTGACACGGAATTAAAGGATGGAGCGCTTTCAGCGTTGGTAGAGTTCATGCGGAATATAGCCTCCGCAGGAGCAGTAGGGGCGCGATTGGTCGATACGGGTGGGCACCTGCAAGCCTCGGCCTACCCAACCCCGGGACTTTTCCGAGAATTTTGGCGGTTGTTCCACCTCGATCGATTGTGGCCGATCGCCATCTATCCGTTGAACACTTGGAATCTACAAAAGGCTCACCGAGTAGACGTTGCCCAGGGAGCGTGTCTCCTTCTCAGACGGACGGCTCTTGAACAGGTTGGGCTTCTTGATGAAGATTACTTCATGTACACAGAGGAGGTCGATCTCTGTTATCGACTCTCTCAGGCCGGATGGGAGATCTACTGGGAGCCGCACGCAGTCGTGGTTCACCACGGTGGACAAAGCACTCGTCAGAGGAAGATGGAGATGTTCCTGATGCTATACGAGAGTAAGATTCTCTTCTTTCGCAAGCATCACGGACGCATACCCACAACTGCTTACAAGTGCCTCCTGGCCATCGCTTCCCTGCCCAGGCTTCTAAAGAGCACCTTTGGATGTATGTTCGGCATTGGCGAGGATGAACAGCAAAGAGAACTTGCCCACAATTATCTTCAACTTCTGCGCAGACTGCCCACGCTGTAATCGAGCATCGAATGGTAGGACGAGTAGCGTAGCACTGCCATGAGCAGTTAGGTTCAACCTCGCAGTCACATTCGTTGATCTCCATTACGTAACCTGCCGAATCACCAATTACCTCACCCCGAAGGCATTTTCGTGAATATTCTCTTTATCGTCCCCTATGTACCCGATCCTATACGGGTGCGCCCTTACCAGTTCATTCGCGGCCTGGCCAAGCGTGGACACAACGTGACTGTGGTCACCTTATGGACGACAGAATGGGAGCGAGGGAGCGCGGAAAAGCTTCGAGGGGTATGTGCCTCGGTTCATGATCTCCATCTACCAAAGATACGTTCTTTTTGGAATTGCCTGCAGGCACTCCCGTCTGGAGACCCACTTCAGGCAGCGTACTGTTGGCAGCCGAAGATGACGCAGGTGTTGAGAGATTTGCTGCAACCTTCGAATGGTGGAACTTCCTATGACATCATCCATATTGAGCATTTGCGTGGAGCAGAGTATGGTCTCTGGCTCAAACGATGGCTTTCGGATGAGGGAATTTCGATCCCGATTGTATGGGATAGTGTCGATTCGATCAGCCTTCTCTTTCGTCTCGCATCGCAGAAAAGCCTATCGCTTTCCAGGCGCCTGGTCACCGGATTTGAACTGCCGCGTACTGAGAAGTATGAGGGCAGGTTAGCGAAGGTCTTCGACGGGGTGCTGACGACATCAGAAGCAGATGCGCGTGAGTTGAGACGGTTGAGCAGAACTGGCGGGGGGGGAAAAGAGATCATAGTCGTTCCGAATGGCGTTGATCTTAGTTATTTTAAGCCGAAGAACGAGTATGAGCGTAAAAAGCATCAAATCGTCATGACCGGGAAAATGAGTTACCACGCCAATATCAGCATGGCGATCCACTTTGTTGAGGAAATCTTGCCGCGAATACAGGCGCAGCAACCGAATGTCGAGCTCTGGATCGTGGGCAAAGACCCTAGCCGCGAGGTTCAGCTACTAGCGAAACGCCCGGGGGTGATAGTCACAGGGACCGTAGCTGATATCCGCCCATTTCTTTGGGAAGCGTCTGTTGCTGTAGCGCCCCTCACCTATGCCGTAGGTATCCAGAATAAGGTATTAGAAGCTATGGCAAGCCGGACGCCGGTAGTCGTCTCTACGGCAGCCGCAACCTCCCTGGAGATCGCGGACAACCGGGAAGCGAGGATTGCTCGTAGTCCTGAGCATTTTGCGGGTGCGGTCAATGAATTACTCGATGATCCCGCAATGAGAGAGAGGATAGCGAGTGCGGGACGCGAATACGTCGAGCGAAATCACGACTGGAAACAAATAGCACAACGTTTGGAGGCTATATACGATGGAATCATCACCACCTGCCATCGAAGAACTACTTAACACAGCCACAATCGAAAGCCAAAAGGTCAAAGGCCGCGTTGGAAGCCGAGGACAGGAGTGGTATGCATTAGTCGGTACCCTTGTGCTCAGCGATATTCTCATGATCGGCCTGGCGTTTCGATTGGCTTACTGGTTCCGGTTTGAGCTGTCGATCCCATTCTTCGAGACACAAGCCCTGGCCTCAAAGATTTATTACGAGATGCTCGTCCTTTTCTTGATGCCTCTATGGGTAATAATCTTCACGGGGTTAGGTTTATACACCCAAAGGATTTTACTAGGGGGTACAGAGGAATATGCACGTGTATTCCGCGGAACGATGCTTGGTTTGCTGCTCATCATGGCAGCTGATTTTCTTGATCCAGCTTTTATTATCGCCCGCGGATGGGTTCTACTTGCCTGGTTTCTTACATTCTTGATGGTCGCTTCAGGGCGTTTTGTGATCCGTCGGATTGCATACGAATTGCGTCGCAGAGGCTACTTCCTTTCTAGGGCGTTGATCGTAGGTTCCAATACTGAAGCGCTGCTACTTGCTGATCAGTTATTGGGCTGGACCACATCTGGCCTTGAGATATTGGGCTTTATCTCCGATGAAGAGGAAGTGGGGGTGGGGTTACATCCATCACTTAAAGTGGTTGGATCGCTTGAAGATCTGGAACAGGTGATCTCCGAATGTGAGGTTAAGGAAGTCATCCTCGCGGGGGGAGCTTTGCCTCCGGAAAAAGAACTGGATATATTCCGGAAGTTTGGTCTCTCGGATCAACTTAATCTACGCCTGTCATTGGGATTATACGGAATCATTACAACCGGAATAAGTGTGAAGGAGTTTGCCTACGTTCCCCTCGTCGAGGTGAACAAGGTCCGGCTTGCCGGCATAGATCGTGTCTTGAAGACGGGACTCGACTATGTCTTCACAATACCATTATTGATTCTACTTGCACCAGTGCTCCTACTCATCGGCCTTCTAGTAAAGTTCGATTCTCCCGGACCCATGATTCACCGCCGTCGTGTGATGGGACTGAACGGGCGTCAATTCAATGCCTATAAGTTTCGCACGATGCATGTGAATGGCGATGAGATTATCCAGAAGCACCCCGATCTCCTGAAGTCATTGGCGCAGGATTTTAAAATAAGGCACGATCCGCGAATTACCAGGATCGGTGAACTGTTGCGCCGATTCAGTTTGGATGAACTCCCGCAGTTATTCAATGTTCTCAAGCGTGATATGTCTGTCGTTGGGCCAAGAATGATCTCTCCTGAAGAGATAGATAAATATTCGAAGTGGGACATCAACCTACTAACCGTCCGACCGGGTATCACTGGTCTATGGCAGGTGAGTGGTCGGTCGGATGTCAGTTATGAAGAACGCGTTCGGCTTGATATGCACTATATAAGGAATTGGACGATCTGGCTCGATATTCAGATGATTGTCCAAACCATCCCTGCCGTGCTATCCGGAATCGGTGCTTATTGAGGGGTTCGGTACGGTGTACTAAACCGTCAGAGGAGGACAGTATCATGAAGATAATGGTCACTGGGGGGGCTGGTTTTATCGGCTCCCATGTTGTTGATCTGTACATTCGGGAAGGATATGATGTCGTTATCGTAGATGATTTGTCCACGGGCCGTATTTCAAATGTCAACCCCGAGGCAACCTTGTATCAGGTGGATATCCGCGATCCTCAACTTAAAGAGGTCTTTGCGAGGGAACGTCCAGATTTCATCAATCATCATGCTGCACAAATGAATGTACGCCGTTCCGTTGCAGACCCATTATTTGATGCCTCCGTGAACATTGTAGGATCATTGAATTTGATCGAATGCGCAAAACTTTTTGACGTGCAGAAGTTCATCTACATATCCACAGGAGGAGCGGTTTACGGTGAACCCGAATACCTACCCTGTGATGAGGATCATCCGATCAACCCAATTTGTCAGTATGGCGCAAGCAAGCATACAGTCGAGCACTATCTGTACATGTATCGCCAGAATTATGGCATGAACTATGCCGTTCTCCGTTATCCGAATGTGTACGGCCCGCGGCAAGATCCATACGGTGAAGCGGGGGTTATAGCGATCTTCACTGGGCAGATGCTGGCTGGGGAACAGGTCATAATTAATGGTGATGGAGAGCAAACGCGGGATTATGTCTACGTCGAGGACTGTGCCTGGGCGAATTTAATGGCACTCGAGAATGATGAACCGGTTGGCATCTTCAATCTGGGATCGGGGCGGGGAACGTCGGTCAATGAGATCTTTGACGCGCTGAAGAGACTTACGGGATATTCA
This sequence comes from uncultured Hyphomicrobiaceae bacterium, assembly GCA_964407125.1. GTDB lineage: Bacteria > Pseudomonadota > Alphaproteobacteria > Rhizobiales > Rhodomicrobiaceae > JAHQVI01. The sequence continues at coordinate 14,284 of CAYOUP010000004.1, forward strand.
CAGGAAGCGGTGCACGGTCCCGCCAAGGTGGGGGAAACACGCCATATCTATCTGGACGCGACCAAGGTTCGGGATACTTTCGGGTGGTCGCCGCGACAGATCCTGGAAAAAGGCTTGGAACAGACGCTCGGCTTTTTCCGTGAGAATGAAGCGCTGAATCCAATTTCCGTGCGCCCATCCCATCGTCCAGTAGAGTTGATGCCTGAGTCTATGTTCGCCGGGCGTCGTGGTCCTGAGACGTTGAAACGCCTTCCGGAGGTTAAAGTAGAAAAGCGTGAGAAACCCTTTTCAACCGCCAGCAATAGGAAAATGAATGGCAGGTTGGACGCGATTTCCATGTATTCTCTGGAATCATCAACTCTCGAAGAGATCCTAGGCAAGGTTACTGCTGAACTGGATGCGGCCAGCGGAAGCATCTTTCTTGTCGATGAAGAGATGCGGATTCGAAAAGCAGCAACCGCTTATAACGGTCAAATCCAGACCGGATCTACGGATCAGCTTGAAAAGAGTTTCAAGCAGGGCCTCTCCGGCATCGTTTTTCGCCAGGGGAATGCCGTATTTCTTGAAAGCACACAGGAAGATCCGCGCTGGTTACCCAGCGAATGGGAATCCGAAACGAGATCAGGGAGATCGGTTATCAGCGTGCCATTATTCGCTCACAACCGCGTCGTTGGTGTGCTCACACTCGCACGAGCCGAAAGTGGTGGATTTGCGAGAAGTGATCTAGCGATGCTGATGACTATTTCCGTTATGGTAAGTTCGGCCGAGGTGGGCTTGCGAAGCTCGGATGTGGAGATCACGGCTCAGGTATGATGGCCGAAAATGCATTGGGTCTGACTCTACCGAGAAGAATCCTGAGCCAAGAACATGCATCATTCAATCACCGTTATGTATATAAAGGGTCATTCCCGGTAACGAGCAAAAGTCGGCAGGTAGAGAGCCTTTGAAAGGGATTGAGGAGGTTCAAGATGATTATTGTGCAATCACCCTTACGGATTAGCTTGTTCGGTGGTGGGACCGATTTCCCGGGATTCTACCTCAATGAGGGTGGAGCAGTTCTGTCTACCACTATCGATAAGTATATCTTTGTCACGGCGAAACGGCGCTTCGACCAGATGTTAAGGATTGGTTATACTAAGACAGAACTTGTACAAAACTTGGATGACATCGAACATGAACTCATCCGTGAATCCTTTCGCATGACCGATATCCAGGCAGGCGTCGAGATTACGACGATGGGAGATATTCCATCTGCAGGATCCGGGTTGGGCTCCTCCAGTACGATCTGCGTCGGATCACTGCTTGCTCTTTATGAACTGCAAGGCTTGAGGGTACTCCCAGACCAATTGGCAGAGGAGGCCTGCCGTATTGAGATCGATATGTTGCATAAACCTATCGGCATCCAGGATCAGTACGCGGCAGCCTTTGGCGGTATGAACCAAATGGAATTCACCCAACAAGGTGAGGTTAGCGTGAACCCGGTACGGCTCAGTACAGAAACAGCGAGAAACCTAAACGAGAACTTGCTGCTTTTTTATACAGACGTGACGAGACAATCAGCCATGATCCTGAAGGAACAAAAGGAAAACATTGGTGATCGAACAGGCATCTTACGGGAAATGAAAGGGCTCGTCTACCTTGCCAAGAAAGAGCTTGAAGGGGGTAATCTGGATGATATAGGTCATATGCTCCATTACACATGGAGCCTGAAAAAGCGGCTTGCAAGCAAAATCAGCAACCCGGACATCGACGCGATGTATAAAACTGGTCGCAAAGCAGGGGCTCTGGGAGGCAAGATTATCGGAGCGGGCGGTGGCGGATTCCTCCTTTTCTATTGTCCCACAGAGTGTCGCGATCGTGTTCGAGCCGCCCTCTCAGGTCTGCGTGAGCTACCCTTCCGATTGGAGCCGGATGGGGCGAAAGTGATCCTGAATTACCCCCGCTCTGAAACCCCGAGCGATATCGACTTGCATTCGAGAATGGGGGCTGTATCTGTTACCATCCCTAGCATTGGCGAAGTAAAGAACACATCTAATCCTTTGTTGCTTGACTATTCGCCAAATCGAATTGAGCACAACCGGATTGACCCCGTTCCTCAGAATTTTACACCCTCACTCAAAGCCTATACTTCTAGTGTGAAGGGCTTACTAGATCGCTTGCCTTTCGCTGAAATCAGCGAGGTGATCAGAATCCTACAGGCTGCACGTCAGGAGAAACGAAAGGTGTTTATCATGGGCAACGGGGGAAGCGCCTCCACTGCGACTCATTTCGTTTGTGACCTGGCGAAAAATACTCGCTCGCAGGGCTCACCGGACTTCCGAGTGATCGGCCTCAATGACAATATGGCCTTGTTTTCTGCGTATGCAAATGATGATGGCTATTCTCAGGCTTTCCGCTATCAATTGGCCTCCCAGGCGGATCCTGGGGACATCGTCATCGCAATATCGGCGAGCGGTAACTCCGAAAATATCCTGGAAGCCGTGATGGTGGCGAAGGACCTGGGTGCCATGACCATTGGCTTTACTGGATTTGATGGGGGAGAGCTAGGAAAACTTGTGGATAAGGAAATCCATATCAAGAGCGACTGTATCGAAAACGTCGAAGACCTACATTTACTTCTCGAACACATAATCGTTCATACAATCAAGAATAGCGAGATGCGCCCATTGATTGGGGAAACAATATCGGTATCGAAAGAGGTTGTAGGAAAGGCTGTCTCAGGGAAGCTTGAGGAAATCGAGCATTTCTCCATCGATGCACAGGAAATCCCAGCTAACTTCAGCCTCTCACACGCCGAGACAATATATGACTTTAGCTGGCTCATGGCTGATCCGCGACACTCAGAAAATTGGGTTCGACGGTTGCTTCTTGAAACAGTCCGCCGCTTTACGGCGATTAGCGGTAGCCTGTTACTCTTCAATGAAGGCACACCTGCAGGGGAGGTGATCCGTTCTAACGGTGAGCTCGTCACGCGCTTCGACGACCAACACTCAGACGTGGCTGAGCAAGGTTTATTTGGGTGGGTGCGGGAAAAACGCATGCCAGCCATGATCACGAGTACGCGAAATGACCCGCGCTGGTTGAAACGGGAATGGGATGAGAAGGAAGACGATTCCCGCTCGGCAATGGTTATTCCCTTGTTCCATCGAAGGCAGGTGATAGGAGCGCTGATGCTCGTGAGGCCCTATGGGTTCACCTTCACCGAGCAGGAATTCGTGCTGTTCTCAGCGCTTTCGATGTGCTTCTCTATGAACAGCCAAAAGATACAAGAGGATATCATCTCTCAGAATTGATACCAATCTGGTTGGCGATGGATAATCTCTAGCATTCCCTTGAAAGGCTCCTCTTTTTAGGCAAGTTTCTGCTTGAAATCAAAAGAAATCGGCCGAGTGCATTCGGCCGATTTCTTTTATTTCGTGCTAAAGTGGATATTCTTTATAAGCAAGTTAGGTAGACTTCAATGGGCTTAGCACAAGGCCTCGAGGGCGGATTTCAAGTCGTTGAAGACCTGTATATGGCCGATCGTGTCTGTGAGAAGAGCTTCCTGTTCACTGCCCCGTCCAGTGCGAACGAGGGCGAGCTTTGATAAACCTGCGCTTCGTCCGGCTTGCAGATCACTGACGGTATCGCCGATGAGCGTGGATCGTGTCAGATCGATATTCAGATCCTCCGCAGCCTGCGTTAGTAGACCAGGGAGAGGTTTCCGACAGAGGCAAGCATCTGAGGGCGCGTGCGGACACATGTATACGCCGTCGATCCGGCCCCCGGCATTCTCGATAAGTTCCAACACGTGATTGTTAATCAATCGGGCTTCGTCGAGACTGATGATGCCCCTACCGACAGCAGACTGATTGGTGACAATCACAATTTTAGCTGGGTAATTCCGGAGGTGTGAAAGGGCATTAATTGCATCAGGGATGGGTACTATTTCATCCTGGTTTTTAATATAGTCGAGCCGGTTTTCAATGATGACCCCATCTCGGTCTAAGAATATTGCAGGCATGAGTTCTGGATTGAATAACATTGCACTCGGAAAGCTTTCACGGATTGGCAACGCCGAATACATTGGGTGGTAGGGTTGTCCGCCAATTGCGAATTATCTATTCATTTATCATACTCGATACGTAGCCATGATGGAATTATCTCTCGGGGAGAGTGAAGAACGAGTAAAGCCTTGATACCTACTAGCCATGCAAGACTGATATGGGATAAGAAATATGCGTGCCAACGAGAACTGTCGATATGAACTTCGATGATTTTTCAGACCACAAAGCTTTCCCCGGAACGGAGGCAGGCCCATTTGAGATCATCGTAAGTGCATGCGAGAAGATGGAGGCGGATCCAGGATCCAGCTCGACCACCAGGAAGACATTGATGCCCACCTGGACAGCTAACATAGTGATCACCCCGTCCACGTTGAGCTCTCCGGATTCGGGGGATGAAATCAATTTCAACGTTGCCGGTGGGGTGTCTGTTGGTTCTGTGGTCGCAGTCGCGTATGGAGTTAATTTTGCTGATGGCTAGGTCGTCGGTATTGGGGATGTGACTGCGGTCTCACTTGGCGTACGAGTATCAGTCGGTAGGCGTGTATGCGGCTGTAGGTGTCTCGGTTGGTGTATCTGTCAGCGTTGCAGTGGATGTGGCTGTCGCTGTGTTTGAAGCAGTAGGTATGTGCGTATGAGTCGAAGTTGATGTCGATGTTGACGTTGGTGTCGTTGTATCCGGATCGGATAGAAAGGGATTGTCTGGTGGGATGAGTTATGGCAGGCCGTCTGATTTCATGATCATCGGCAGGTAAAGCGTGTATGGCCCCGGTGTCGGTATTACACTGCCATCCCAGTCGGCGATCTGGGCCATCAAGACCCAGAAAGCTTTGGCAACACGGATCTTCCCAACAGAAACGAGGCGGAGATGCCCGCCATCCACCTCGGTTGTATAGTGCTGGCAGATGGCCGGAATAGCTGCGCCGTCATCAGGATAATTCTCTGATTGAATACCGTTGTCGTATGGGACGCCATCGCGGTTGTCATAACAAGGGCTACCGCTTGGATCGTGTGAGAGGATATCAGCGACATCGAATAGGATCTTCCCGTTCGCGCTGGCATACTGTCGCATCTGATCGTTAAAGGCCTCTGATTCCGTTGTGCCGATGGCACGAGCCAGGCTGGTGGTCCAGTAGATGAAGGTCTTCTCGGAATGCTGGGCTTCATAGGCCTCCAGATCATATATATCAAACAGATTAGCGTTATCCCAGAAGAAACCACCTGGCTGATCATCAATGGTTGAGCCCGATCCTACTTCCAGATAGCTAAACTGATAGGAGACAACATCATACTGATGTATGATCGGGTCTACAATATCAAAGTAGCATTCCACTGCTTCATGCCACATGTGACATCCTAGCTCCGGCCAATATTGAAAATCCCAGTTCGATCGGTCATAGCCGCCTGGGCGCGACCAATCGATTTCGCTCGGGCTGACCGAGAAGGTAGGGTCGCTATGTTCAAGCCGCCGGCAGCCGATCGGGGAGTCTTCATCCGACGGAAAATTGAGGCAATCCAAGCCCTCATTGATATTTCCGCCAACGGACCGGTCAATGTAAAACATATTCAGCGAAGCGGCGGCCTGAAGGTAATCCTCTGGGATCTGCTCAAAGAGCGCCACAGAGTTGTGATCCACGACGATAAGTGCACTCGCCTCAACACTGGCGCCCTTAAAGCTTTGAGCGAACACAAGTAATGCAAGCACACCAAGGAGGGTCATTAGAAATAGTGCACGTCGCAATTTGATGAATCGTTGGATAAGTTTAACGAATAGATTGTATCCTTCGGAGGATTGGGCTGGCATTGTGTTCTAGCCTTTCAATATATAAAGCGCTCACAAACCCATGATTTCATAGCCGTAGGAATAATGCTTCAACGGGTACCTCGATCCCTGGTTCGACGCCGGTGGGAGGATTGGGATCATACGGAAAATAGGGGTTGGAAGCGTCAGTGGCTACATCGAAATGAACTTCGAATTTCTCATATGTCTTCAGGCTTGACGATTGAACCTGGATGTTGGATATGCCCGGCCTGGAGGCAGCCTGGGTAGCCGGAATACCCTCGCCAAATAGCGAGGGAAGGAAGATTGACGCAATTAATGCAACGGATACTATTTTAGAAGTGTACCTTCTTGGATAGCCCATCCTTGTACTTCTCCAAGGTTTTCGACAAATCCAAAACAAACGACCGTCGGGCTGCTGGACGATCAGCCAGCCAAACGGTCGAGGGTGTACATAAACCCCGTTGGTTCGGTAGCAGGCTGTCGTGGCTGGTGCGTTCCAGCGGTAGACCCTGTTGCTTTGCGCCGCCACCTTTCGGTGGCTTTGCCGTTTCGTCCAAGCAGGAATATTCAGTTGTGTACGATCTCGGTGAGCGTTTCCGCTCCACCTTACAATATCCTACCAAATTTCTATCTCCTATTGCCATCCCCCTCGTTTCCTACTGGTCACTATCGAGCTCATTCCGGTTTCGTGTGGATCCGATCCAACATCTGCATAGCTCAGGTACCTTCAATACCCTTACCTGTGGGGTTAGTACCCACAATCCCCGCCACCCCTTGGGGGTAGGTCTGCTAAGGCCCAACGTGCATCATGATTTCACCCAATTGGCTATCCATATTTCCTACGACCAGGGTGCTCCGAAAATCTTTGACCAGTTCCTACGATTTGGAGAAAAACTAAGATGATGAAGGTCGGTGAGGTTGAGATGCTTTAATTTGCATATCATCCTCTGGGATTAATCATTCTGCACCTATGGTATTAACTCAGGTGCGAGTTGGACATGGTACTCTGGTTTATTTGTCCCAGTACAATTTTCCTAATTATGCGTGGGCAGAAATCCGCAGACCTCCGCTAAAGTTAGATACTGGAAGAATCGGGGAAATCGACGATGACAAAGAAAAGGCGGATGCCAGGCGTGGAGGGCTCATCCCTCGAGCTGCTGGTAAGCGGAGGGGAACGCATCCAGGCGATCCACGGGTTTTCCTTCGCGCTGATATTGTTGGGGATAGCCTGGATCCCAACCAGGATCACCGGACTGCAGGTGCTACCGCTATGGGGTTTTTTCTTGTGGGATTGGAGCTTGATGGCGGCGCTTCCCGGGCTGGAGATCTCCTTCGGACCAGCAAAGTCTCCCACGTTGTTGCTCGCCCTCTTGCGCCTCCCCTTCGGGTTCTTTCCCTCACCCTGGATTTGGGGATTCCAGGCGATAGGAACAATGCTCATACTTTATGCATTCTTCATCGAGCCCCAGCGATTGGTCGTCACAGAACAATTGCTTCAAACTGACAAGTTGGGGTCTGGGAATCAAATCCGAATTCTGCATATTGGCGACCTTCATCTTGAAAGGATGACGCAGCGTGAACGTAAGGTAATGGAGAGGATCAAGTCCCTCAGACCTGACTTGATCCTCTTTTCAGGTGACATCCTGAGCTACTCCACAGTTGAAGATGAAGAAGCGCGGGGGTTAGCCAGATCCATTCTGGGATCCTTGCAAGCACCGCTGGGTGTCTACGCTGTCGCCGGTAGCCCACCCGTCGATACAAGCCAGGTCCTTGATGCGATTTATCACGACATGAAGATCGAGTTGTTGGATGGGTGGACTGTGGAGATAGCAATTCAAGATCGGGTGGTAAATATCACAGGCTTAGCCTGTACTCACGATATGAATAAGGATGGAGCAAGATTGGAAGCTCTCCCAAAATTAGATCCATCAAGATTCCAGATCCTACTTTTCCACTCACCCGATCTGGGGCCGCATGCCGCAGGGTTGGGCTATGATCTTCAGCTCTCCGGCCATACGCATGGTGGCCAGGTGCGTTTACCGTTCTTTGGAGCACTGTATACATCATCCATCTTTGGCAAACGTTTCGAGGCTGGAAGATATGTGATAGATCAGATGACCTTATATGTGACACGGGGTCTTGGTTTGGAGGGGAAGGCGGCGCCACGGGTCAGATTCCTTTGTCCTCCGGAGATCGTACTCTGGCGGCTTATAGGGGAATCGGGCGGTGACGTAACGACAGACTAGGGGATATGGGTTTAGAGAAGTGCGAGATCCCACCCGGATATGTGTTTCCGATGAATCAGGTTTGGATTAAATCCATCGCCAGCTCTAAGGCGTTATCCCATGCAGCAGCTGAAACCCGAACCGCCTTTCAAAGAGCCCACAATCGAGTGCAGCGAAATATGGTCAGCGCGCAGGTGTTGGAAAGTCATCGGATGTAGCTGGTACGATCGGTGGTACCAACCGGTTAGAATTATGTTTAAGGTCATCCAGAATCCTGATGACAAATTCAAACCGGCTTGCATGCCCCCGACCTGCGAGGTGATAGATACCAGACACCCCCTGGATCAACCTGGGAATATCGGTTCGCCCCATCCCTAGAGCTAGAGAAATTGCTTTTGCAAGTATACGAGCCCATGTCGGACTGCCCACTTGATCACTAGAGATCCTTAACGGATACTGGGTTTTTGCCCACTCCAGGACCTTGGACGAAAAACTGGACTGCCAGAAGCTGTACACCCAGCACGTACGAAGGATGAGGAATCCGACTCCGCTCTGGCTGACGGCGTTCTCACCCTCGAGCTTGGACTGACCATAGACATTGATCGGGTGTGGCTCATCGTTTTCTTTGTTAGGGACCCTACTTTTTCCGTCGAAAACATTGTCGGTCGAGTAATGAACCAACCCCGCACCTAGCTTGCGGCAGGTCTGCGCCATAATGCTCGGTGCCGTTTCATTTAAAGCATACGCAAGTTTGGAGTTTGTTTTTACGCCATCCACATCGGTGAACGCAGCAGCATTGATGACGAGGTTGGGTTTTTCTTCCAAGGTCATTTTTTCTAGCGCTGCCTGATCGGTCAGATCTAGATCATCCTTATCAACAGCATGGATGAGCCCAGTGGAGCCAGCACCTCTCGCGGCCTGCCACAAAGGAGCTGCTGGCCCAGTTCGACCTGGTCGTCGTCATGACTCAGGAACACAAGGAAGCGCTGCTTGACGAAGACGCAGGTTTGGCCGAAAAATTGATCTTGCTCCACGAGCTGGTTGGGGACCAGGGTGATTTTGCGGACCCTGTTGGGGGAACCATACCGGTCTATCGCTATGCAGGTCATGAGATCTATCATCATGTTAACGCCTATCAGCAAATATACCTTCTTTCAACTCGTTGAAATTGAAAGCACGATCGACAAAACCTTTTACGAAAGCCAATTGAGGGTTTTTCCTGGCTTGTGGTGTACGTGCAACGGCATTATCGGAAGCAAGGCTGATCCACTGGTTTGACCAACCTTATGTAGGATTTCAAAATATATTCTCCCAATATGATCCTCCCTAGATCTGTGGGGGCTAGGCCACGGTACGATTGTCGAGGGGTGGGGGGATCTTTTATTGGTTAGTGAGAGGAAGCTTAGTATGCACCAATCCCTGCGATCACGACCCACACGGTTCGGACGAGGATCACGAGATCGAGCCATATCGACCAATTGCGGACATAGTGCGTATCCAACCAAACGCGGTCATGGTAAGGGAGGTTCGAGCGGCCGCTGACCTGCCACAGGCCAGTCAGACCCGGACGGACCTGAGTGTACAGATTGTAGTTTCTTCCATACTTGGGAATCTCTTCCTCGATGATGGGTCGGGGACCGACGAAGCTCATATCACCCCGCAGCACATTCCAGAGCTGAGGGAGCTCGTCCAGGCTTAAACGACGCAGCAGACGCCCGGTGATTGTCAGGCGCGGGTCCAACCGCAATTTCTGATGAGCATCCCATTCATCGCGCAACTCAGGGTGTAGGGCGAGTTGTTCCTCGAATTCCTGGGCGGTAACCTCGACCATTGTTCGGAACTTCCAGAGTGAGAATTTTCGCCCATTGCGGCCGATGCGGGGATGACGGAATAAGATCGGCCGACCTGTTTCAATAAGTATTGCGAGACAAATCAACGCTGCGATAGGTATGCAAATTATCGAGCCGAGCAACAGCAAGATCAGGTCGATAACTCGTTTGACGGCTCGATTTGACCTGAGCATGAGATTTCTTCGCAACCGCAGTACCAACACTCCCTGAACATCGATGATGTCGGTATTTGACGGCGATATTCCCCTTAAATCCGGAATGGATATCACCCACTGAAAGGATTTGGTCTGTTCCTCAATCTGCACGTTGACATCAGGGCGGGATTCTCCCGGCAATGCGATGACGACCGTGTCGATGCCACGAGCCTGAGCCCATGATTGGGCTTCATCAAGTACGCCCAGGACTGGAACTCCTTCAATCAGCGTTCCGACTTTACCTGGATCGACATCGAAGATGGCTTCGATGGAGAGAGCTGGAGGCTCTTGACGCCGCAGGCCATCGATGAAGGTC
>CAYOUP010000004.1:24794-27006 GCA_964407125.1 uncultured Hyphomicrobiaceae bacterium
TTCGTATTATTCTCGATGGTATTATCTCCCTTGAAATCTTGGGACAACAATATGATGGCGGTGTGGCATCGACGACTACCTGGATCCCCCACATCGACAGGTCAAATTATAGTCAAAATAATCCTGCACGGTTTAGGACACGAGCTTTGTACTACCTGATTGGATGTCGATCAGGTTGACATGAGACAGTTTGCTCTGTGGAAGGTTCTTGTTCGGCCCAATCAATCCCAATAGGCCTTTTGTCGGCTGAAGCGCTTTCGAACGAAACTTGGCAAATGATCCGCCCGGCGTCCCATAGAAAAAGCGACAACCTTATTGAGTGATTCCAGCAAACTTCGTGGTATCCAGTGCCATCTTCGTGTATGTGAAAGGTATCTGATTTGGTTGACTGCGAACTGATATCCCCGACTGCCAAGTTGGGTGCCGGTGATTTCATCCCCGGCTTGAGTGAAGAAGTGACCGATGTCGAAATAGCGCTGGAACTGTTCCAACAAGCTGTAGTTATGAGAATGGATGATGACTGCGTCGGCTTGGTACGCGACCCGGTACCCAGCTTTGATCAATCGAGCACAAAAGAGCATGTCTTCATTCACGATCAAACCCTCCGGAAACCCCCCGATCGATTCGAAGACCCCGCGTTGGATCGCAGCACCCGCATTCGAAAAGTAATAGGTCATGATGCCCAAGTCGGACGTACGATTGAGATCCCGATTCTGGGATTCTTCCGGATACGTAAAAAGACGGCTGAAGACTTCGAGCGGTGAAGCCTTGTCATTCGGTATCTGGCGGGCGGTCGTGGCAACGGCCAAGCCGGCATAAATCGGTTGCAGCAGGTTGCTGAGAAAATCTGGCCCTGATGGAAGCGCATCCTGGGTCAGGAAGACCAGGATCTCTCCCCGTGCTAGTCTGGCAGCATGGTTGCGCGTGGCACCGTGATTGAATTTGTCGCGCGCGATGATCTCGATCCGGCAGCCGGATCTACGTGCTTGCACTACCGTATCATCCTCGGAAGATGAGTCGATGACCAGTATCTCCATTGGCAGGAGCGTTTGAGCCAGGAGAGAATCCAGGAGTGCGGGAAGGCTCTCGGCAGCATCAAGGGTGGGGATGATCACCGATGGTGAACCCAGGGATGTCATCATGAGCAAATGAAAGGTTGCTCCTTATCTACTGCGAACCGATTTAATTATGACGACTGCAACGATCCCGATCGATCCAATGCTCTAGATTCAGGCTGCTCGATGACCGTGTCGTCAACCGGTGTCGAGATCACCCAGGTGGCGCGCCACGCTCGGGGCGATCTTACCCATGCGACGCTTCAGACCGTCGATCGTGCCCATGAGCAGTGCCTGTAATTTAAGCCGGCGCTGGTCCTCAAATATCAGCATACGAATTAAGATGTACACACTGGAAAGAAGTTCAAAGAAGAACCAGTTGGGGAAACGGCGTGAATATACACGCAGCATCGGGATCCGATTGCGGCTTATGTAATACCAGCGTAGCGGCGAGTGGAAGGTAGGTAAAAACGTGAACGGGCCGATCTTCCGGCGCTGGCGGTTGCCGAGCCGGTGTTGGATGCGTGCCTGGCAGGCAACAAGAACCCGGTAGCCATGCTGGCGGGCCCTCAGGCAGTACTCTGTGTCGATGTAATCGATGAAAAAATCATCTCGAAAACCACCAATTGCTCTATAGGCAGGGGCATGATGCAAGGCACCCGAGTTGAAGACCATGAGCACTTCTTCGATCACGCTGCCATTGCAGGCGACCCGTCGAAAGAGCCACCGGTTGCGGGCTGTGAGTGAGCGGTAGCGGTAGCTGATCGATTTGTCCTCAAGCGCCGGGGCGACGATGGCGATCGGATCGATGTCTGCCTTCTGTCTAAATACATCGAGCTGTGCACGGACCATTCCTGGGGTTGGCTCGCTGTCTTGATCCAGCGTTAAGATCCATTGGTAACCTTCGCTCAATGCAATGGCACACCCCTGATTGAGTGCCGAGGCCAATCCGAGGTTTGTTGCGTTGGTGTGGATGGTAACTGACGGGGAAGCATCCAGCTTAAGCAGCGATTGCAGCTCACTCACCCGGGAAGCATTATCTACCACGATCACACGTTCAACCTGGTCGCGGAGGACGCCGAGAAGCCCGGACAGATCATGGCCCGGGTTGTGCGTTACGATGACAGCGCAAACAGGCAGTTCGTTCGGATCCGCCT
>CAYOUP010000005.1:0-6150 GCA_964407125.1 uncultured Hyphomicrobiaceae bacterium
ATGAGCCGTGCTTCCAGCCCTTCCTCCTTAACGTTGAGGATCAGAGTGCCGTGCTGATAGGCCGCTATCCAGTCGTCAAAGGTTTCCCCTTCCGCAAAGGGATCATGGTGAATGATGAGGCGGTCGCCCTGGCTGCGAATATCGACCTCGACGCCATATTGATGCGGCGTCGCAAGCAGGTCAGCGTGCGTATTGCGGCGATGAGCAATGAGTTTCATGTGTTTTTCAGTGATTGGCGCAGCCGAAGGCTGAAATCGACGGTGCGGAGAATGAATTTGCGCTTCGCGGCCCAGTTGACATTCCAATGCGATGTCCCATGTGCCCGTGCTCCGAAACTGACCGGAAAGCGATAGACGCGGCGGCGGGTTCTCTTCGCCTGGTAGTAGGCGTAAAGATCCAGTGAAAAATCGTGCGGCGCCTCGTGCCATGTCTCGAAAAACTTTCGGGAAAACATGGTCGGCTGGGCGTTGATGTCCCACAATGAACGGCGGAGCAGCATCGTTTCAAAAACGCTCATGCCGATCGTGAATATGTTGTCTTTAAAATCGCGGCCATGGCGACGCCCCTTGACGAATATATCGGGGCCATGGGCGGCAAACAGTGCAAGACCCCGCAAGGCGTCCTGAGGATCGGTTTGCAGATCGGCATGGGTCCAGCCGAGAATATCGCCCTCGGCGGCGGCAAGACCGGACAGGATGCCATAACCATAGCCTTGATTTTGCGCGACCCGAATGCTCCGGCAGCCGGCATAGCGCGGCAGGAGTTCTCTGAGAACGCTGTCACTTTCATCTGTCGAGCCGTTATCGACCAGGATGACCTCAGCGCCTGGTTTCGCAGCAATATCCCGGCAGCGCTCCAATAGCAGCGGCAGATTTGCGGCCTCGTTATAACAAGGGATCACAAGGGAAAATTTCATGCCGTCTCCAGAGAGTGCGTTGATTTGAATACAAAAAACTTCATGCCGAGAAAATTGAGCGTCGCTGACGTCCCGGTTGCCGCCAGAAATGCGATCTGCATGACTCCGGACCAGCCGGACAGCAAGGCAAGAACAAGCGCGTTAACCTGAACATTCGCCAGAAGCGTCAGCGTATAGAGGAGCAGGAAGCGCAATGCGCTGTTGCGCACCGGGCGTGTGTCGCTGAACGTCCAGAGCCGGTTTGCGAAATAGGCAAAGACAGTGCCGGAAATGAACCCGATAGCCTTTGCCGCATGGATATCCAGACCGGCCCAGGCAACAGCCCGGTAGACTGTGAAATCCGTCAATACGGCCAGAACGCCGACGATGAGAAATGTGGGAAGTTCGCGCCTGATCATGACACGGCTTCCCGAACTGGCGCTTCCTGATCGCCACGCCGCTTTTCCGCCAATTCGGCAAATCCGGTCTGATCGTGAGTGGCCGCGCCAGCCTCTGTCAAAGGCTTGTGTTTCGGAATTTCACTGCTGGGCAGAACCGGAACTGTGGGACGGTAGCGATCGTCGAGCGCAACGCGCTCACGGGCAGGAATACGGTCATCCAGCTCGATACGGTAAGGATGACTGATCCATTTATGGAAGCATGATTGCCAATATTCGAATGTCTTCAGGTCATTCGGCGTCCCCCAGGACAGATAGTCCGATATTTCGAACAATCGGCAGGACAGTCCCAGATCGATGGCATCATTGATACAGGTGTCCAGATAGAATTCACCGTTGATCCGGCCTTTGCGCTCGATCATCTGCGCAACGCAGCGGCGGAAATCCTCTGCCCTGCGGAAGGTAAAGATGCCGGTCACGATAGGGTCATGCGACGGATCGGCAAGAGGCGTTTTGACAGAAATGCGCCTGATGACGCCGTGTTCATCCGCATCGATCCAGCCGAACATTTCCGGCTTGCGACGGGCATTGGCATGACCACGCGCGCCCCAGACGATCACATCAACTTCGGGATCATCCGCAAGCAGATCATAGGCTTTGCGGTCGTAAAGGATGCCGGTATCGCAGACCCCGAAAGTAAGCGGACCGGACACAGCCCCTAGCGAGCGCTCAAGGGCATCAACACCGAAAAGCGCAGTACAGGCCTGCCCTTCCGTCACCGATGCAACACTCTCTATGATAACATTGGGATAAGTGTTCCGGAGCCGCTGAACGATCTCCCCGCAGCCCGGCATATCCGCGCGCAGAACAAAGACATTTTGCTGCGCCTGGGGCAAATCATTGACTGCGGCAATCACCATAGGCTGCCCCGAAACGGGGATCAGCGGTTTTGTCTGTGTATAGCCCTCACGAACGAAACGCTGCCCCAGCCCCGCCATCGGAACGATGAGAGAGCCTTTGCTTGCCGGCGCGGGGGAAACACTGCCGGCCATGCGGCGGAATGCAGCCGACCAGCTGTTATATTCAGCCACATCTTCCGGCGTTCCCCACTGCATGAAATGCTGGAGATCGTACACCGCAACCGGCAGACAGGCTTCCAGCAGCGGCTTATAGGCAAGACTGGCGTAATATTCACCGCCAACCCTAAGCTCCTGCGCAACGGTTGCTGCGAAGGCGTTGCTCATGACGCGGCCTGAGCAAAAATAATAGCTGCCGCTGGAGGCATATTCCTCCATTCGATTGTCAGTAAACGGCTGTTTTTCCTGAATATCGAGAACCCAGCCGTCTTCCTCGCGCATATAGGCGTAGTTGGTCGTTCCAAGCGTATGCGGATGGAAGCCCCTATAGGCGGGAATTGCCCCGGCACAGTTCGTCCCGGCGACGAACTGCTTGAAATGCGCCCAATCCCAATAGCAGGTGAAGTCGCAATAATTCACCATGACGGGCCGGTCCGGAGCGATCAGATGCTCGGCCTGGCGGACCGCGTGTACCGGACCGAGCTTGTGGGGCGGAATGCCAACTATGCGGCCAGTCGGGCAGTATCGGCGCAGGATTTCTTCCATCCTGTAGTCCGGATGATCGAGATGTTCCTGATTGCAGATGAAAAGAAAATCCTGCTCGCCCGGAAACATGTCGATCACATGGGCGATGACCGGTTTGCCGTCTATCTCGATCAAAGGTTTTGGCACCGAATATCCGGCACGCCGGAAGCGTTCGCCAAAGCCCGACATCGGGATGACAATCTGCATATTCATCGACATCCACCACTCCATTTATACAACTTTAGAGGGTGTGCTAACTGAGAAGCAAAACACAGAGCAACAACTAATGCGTGTGTGTTGAGGATTTACACACGTTATTTTCGACTCGACATTGTAAGGAGTGGCGATGGAGGCTGACGCCTTCGTTGCCTGGATCGAGAAAAGGCAGTTCGGGAATCAACATCCTGAAAACATTAAGGTCTTAGCGCGCCTGGATAGGGCATTAATAGAATCTGGCCATAGGGTGTGGACACCCGGCTCATGCGGATTGCGGGAAATAATACCGACAGTCGCACTGATAGTTTGGGGAAAAGAAGCGCATGGGAAGTTGTGTACCTCGAAAAGCATAGACACACGCTTGGGTAGATTGTAATCGGTCCTGTAAACACGTTTGGATTGTGACCTGCTAAACAGCACAACTCACAGGATCAGAAACATCAATGAGCGGAAATCTTGCCCAGGCTATGGATTTTGCCTCCGTCCCGGAGCCGGGTTTTGCGCCTGACCGCCGTTACATATTCGACATAACGGAACTGGTCCGATTTGCGCATGGCGGCAAGCATTTCAGCCTGAGCGGCATTCCGCGGATTCTTCTGCTGCTGACGCATTATGCAAAGCATGCGCGGCCAAATCAGATCAAGGTCGGTTACTTCGACAATGTCGAGGCGTGCTACAAAGAATTCGAAGCGACAGATACGCTCATCGAATTTGAAAAGCTGAAAGAAATATTGAGAAATGAAAATTACCTAAAACCGATAAAGCATTGGAAGCATAAACGTTACTCTCTGAAGTATTTCTATCATAATGCCGCCCACACTCTGGCGCTGAACGCCAAAAGGTTTTGGCGCGCAATTCAGGGCGGGCGAAGAGTGCCATCAAGACGGCTCGCCCTTGAGCAGGGCGATTGCCTCGTATGCCTTGGCGGATCGTGGAACACGCTCGATCTGTTCAGCTATCTGGAGGAAGGGGATTTTCTCAAGCCCGGCATGGTCGATCTCGCCGTGCTCGTACCGGATATGATCCCGACGCTGGACGGACATGTGACTGGCGTTGTGGCTGTTCCGCAATTCGACTACTGGCTCAAAGAATTGATGCGCTTCGATGCGTTGCTGCTCGTGAATTCCGATAACACGCTCAATGATATCAGAACATGGTTCCAGCGTCATAATTACGAAAATGCCAAAGTTGCCAAGTTTACATTTGGCTATCCGCTGGAGCGGCTAAGCGGCGACACGATCCGAAGCGAGATTTTCGCCCCGGATAGCCACCAATACGTCCTCGCTGTAGGGCCGCTGACCGGCCGCAAGAATGGTGGAAATCTAATCCGCGCATGGAAAAGCCTCTCGGAGCGCTTGCCGCAAGATCAGCTTCCTCTTCTCGTTTTCGCCGGCAATGAGGCGGGCGAGAGTTTGCCCCGATGCGGTCTGAGTGAAGATCTGGCCGAATGGGATAAGCTTCGCTTTATCCATACTCCCAACGATTTCGAACTGCACCACCTCTATAAGAACTGTCTTTTTACGGTTTATCCAAGTTTCTACGAGGGATGGGGCCTGCCTATCAGCGAAAGCCTGTCCTATGGAAAGGTCTGCGCCACGTCGAATGTCAGCTCGATGCCCGAGGTTGGCGGCTCATGGTGCGAGTATTTTAATCCCGCCGATCCTGATGACATGGCCCGCGTGATCGAACGGATGATAGTGGACCCGGCCTATCTTGAGGCTTGTGAGAGCAGGATTGATCCGGGGCAATTGCTGACATGGGAAGAGGCATCGAAAGCGCTTCTGGCAACGTTGGACAGCGTCGCACCTGACGGGGAGCAGCTTCCCGGAGAAACAATCCATCCCCCTGTCAATATTTCGGAAAACACACTGCGTCAGGCAAGAATTAATAACGTCTTTTCTTAGTAAAAACGGAACGATTCTTGAAAATTCAGGAAAACAGAGTGTGTTGTTAATACACCCAAAGGTTTTATGATGTTGGATGATAATAAAAATTTCCCCCAGCTTCCCAAGAGCCGCAAGGTCGCACTGATTACCGGGGTGACAGGCCAGGACGGCGCGCATCTGACCCGGTTGCTGCTTGACAAAGGGTATATCGTCCACGGCGTCCGGCGGCGCTCTTCCTCATTCAATACCGCGCGCATCGACGATCTTTATGTCGATCCGCACGAGCATCGGACGTGCTTTTTTCTCCATTATGGCGATCTCACCGATGCGACCAGTCTCATCCGTATCATTCAGGAAACGGCTCCGGATGAAATCTACAATCTGGCGGCAATGAGCCATGTGCAGGTGAGCTTCGAAACGCCGGAATATACAGCCAACACGGATGCGGTCGGCACGTTGAGGATCCTGGAGGCCATACGCATTCTCGGCCTCGAAAACAAAGTGCGCTTCTACCAGGCTTCCACGTCGGAACTTTACGGCAAGGTGCAGGAGGTGCCGCAGCGGGAGACGACACCGTTCTATCCGCGCTCCCCATACGCAGCAGCAAAGCTCTATGCCTACTGGATCACGGTGAACTACCGCGAGGCCTATGGCATGCACGCCTCAAACGGCATCCTTTTCAATCATGAAGGTCCGATGCGTGGAGAGACCTTCATTACCCGTAAGATCACGCGCGCCGTTGCTGCCATCGAGCATGGACTGCAGGAGCAGCTTTTCCTCGGCAATATCGACGCTATGCGTGATTGGGGTCATGCCCGCGACTATGTCGAAGGCATGTGGCTGATGTTACAGCAGGACACGCCCGACGATTATGTCCTTGCGACTGGCGAGATGCATTCTGTGCGCGAATTTGTGGAATGCGCATTTTCGCATGTTGGCCGCACGATTGTCTGGCGCGGCGAGGGGATGGAAGAGATTGGCTACGAACCCAAGACGGGCCGTGAGCTGGTGAAGATCGACCCCCGCTCCATCGGGGTGGGGCAATACCAGCACGACGTCAACCAGACGCGACTGACCCGGCGCCTGGACGAGGTGGTGGAGGGATGCGTGAACCGGGTGGGGGTCGAGGTGAACACGTCTTCCCCGTCCCTCCT
>CAYOUP010000005.1:6160-11053 GCA_964407125.1 uncultured Hyphomicrobiaceae bacterium
AGATCGACCCCCGCTACTTCCGCCCGACCGAAGTCGAGCAACTCCTTGGGGATGCCTCCAAAGCGCGTGAAAAGCTGGGTTGGGCACCAAAAACAAAGTTTCGCGAGTTGGTGGCCGAGATGGTTGCCAATGATCTCGCCCTTGCGGCTCCGGAAGCGGAGCGGAAGGACCGCATGGCGAGCTGAGCACCCCGGCCACTCTGCTAAAGTATCGCGAGGTTGTTGAATGAAACCCGACGCAGCTGGGGGCGCTCCTGAAAATAGACTCTGGCACACGCAAGACGGCAAAAAATCTGTTCTCGCAAGGTCCGATGGCTCGACCGGCACTGCGGCTGTGTTTCGGCGCATTCTTATTACCGGCGGTGGCGGCTTTGTGGGGCATTATCTCCGGGCAGCGCTCGAACAAAGGCTGGCTGGAGCGGATTTTATCTGCACGACACGGACACAGACTGCTGTGAAAATGGGTGCGTGGTTTGCCGTGGATCTCACGGATCGCAGCACAGTGAATGCCCTTGCCAAAGAATACCGTCCGGATCTTGTCGTACATCTTGCAGCGCAATCTTCACCCGGCTTATCGGCTGGAGCGAACGGCGAGACATGGCGCGTCAATGTCGGTGGAGCCATTACACTGGCCGAGGCGCTCGCAAGCCATGCGCCGCATGTCACGGTGCTCAATGTCAGCAGTGCGGAAGTCTATGGCCAAACTTTCCTCGATGGCCCCGTCACCGAATGTGCCGTGCTGCGCGCGATGAGCGTTTACGGAAGAACAAAAGCCATCGCTGAGGCCGTATTCGATGACATCCTTCCCGGTACGGCGAGATTGATAACGGTGCGCCCGTTCAATCACACCGGCCCGGGGCAGGACGAACGCTTCGTCGTGCCCTCCCTGGCGGCACAGATCGTGCGGATCGAGCGCGGTGAGCAGGCACCGCCGCTCCGCGTAGGCAATCTGGACTCGGAGCGGGACTTCCTTGATGTGCGCGATGTCGTGCGTGCCTATGCCGGATTGATTGAACATGCTCAGACCTTGCCAATACGTTCGGTCTTCAATGTTGCCACAGGGCGCGCAGTGCCGGTCTCCGAGATCTTGTCGCGGCTGCGGGCGATGGCAAAACGGGCCATTCCTGTGGAGCAGGACCCGGCGCGAATGCGCGCTTCGGATATCCCCCGCGCCGTTGGTGACGCATCGACAATCCGCGCAGTGACAGGCTGGACCCCTGAAATAGGACTGGATCAGACGCTGCATGATGTCCTGGAGGCCATGCGCATGCTGCCTTCCGCCAAGCCCGTTCAGAAGCGCGGCAGTTTGCCCGCCGGGCGCAAAGCCAATGTGACGTCCCAACGATGAGACATGTCCCTTTGCTCCCATCTTTTTCTCTCCTGAAGAGTTTGCAAATCCGCATGCGGGGCAACGCCGAAGCAAGCCGGCGCCAGTTCCCTGTTACACACGGTCGCGGCGATGCGGCCCAATCCGGCCCCCCGGCCGCGATGCTGCGCCGTCCGCCGTCACCCCTTTATCTTTTCATCCATCACGCCGAGTACAGGAAGTGGGCATCTAGCAAAATCATACTCGGAATCTCACCGATCCTTCCTTCACGGTTCAAGGACCGCATGCGCAGGCGGATCATGAAACACCGGGGGGCTGCAGCAAGACTTGCCCAGCGGCGTGACGCCATAATCGCCCAATTAACGGTCTCGGCCCGCGAGATCTTTCTGGAGCTGGAAGCGCTCTATGCGGACTCCTTGAAATCCAAAAGGAAACCGTAGGGATGCGCATCTTGCTGGATCTGCAAGGTTGTCAATTGGCCGGTACAGAGCCGCACGCCGGTGATTATTCACGGAAACTGGCGAAAGCGCTTTTGCGCCAGGGGAACGGACGCGATTTCTGGTTGGTGATGAACGGCCAGTTGCCGAACATTTCGAAGTTGCGTCGGGAATTCGAACCTTATATTGCGCGGCATCGCATGCGGGTCTTTGACGTTCCGGCCCCTGTGGCCCTGCGAGACCGGAACAATGCCTGGCGCAATAGCGCGGCAAAACTGATCCGGCAGGCTTTTATCGAGCATCTAGATCCTGACATTGTATATCTGTCCGATCCCATAGGCGGATTTGACGACGACGCTGTCACAGCGATCGGCAACCGGCAGACTGCCCAGACGGTTTCCACGCTTTTCAATTCTGGCTCACTCCTTAGTAAAAAACCGGTCAGCCGCCGCCGGCAACTGTGGCACAGCGAGACTATCGAGACCTTGCGCAAGGCAAGGCTGCTTCTGGTGAAATCGGAAAATGCCCGTCAGACAGCCGCAACCCAATTTGACCTTGATCCAGAGCGGATCATCTCAATTCCGGCAGGCGCGGATGAGAAATTCACCTGGCCCGCTATTGCTGACTGTGTCCTGAGAGCCTTCGAAACGATCGCGCAAGAGACGTCTTCCGGCCGCACGCCACGCCGCATAAATGACGCATACCGCCCACCCGCTAATGGCGCTGCCCGTCAGACTTTATGCGCCGCATTGCACGACATCAGAGGAAATATCGGCCCGACCCTGGCAGATCTGGCAGCATCGGCGGCATGCATTGCATCCAACAACACAACGTCATCAACCCCCCGGATATTCGTCGATGTCTCCGTCATTCGCCGTTCGGATTGGCATACCGGCATTCAACGTGTAGTAAAAAATATATTGGTCTGCTTGAATGAAATGGAAAATACGGAGTTTGTGGTCCAGCCTGTCTATATCTGCAAGGACAGTGCAAAATTCCTCTACGACGGAACTTACGCAACTCTTTCCAATGACCTGAAAACATTTGACGGTAGCGCGATTGAATATGGCAATGCCGATATTTTCCTGGGATTGGATTTAAGCTCCGATACGCCTCATCATGGTGAAAAACGATTACGGGAAATGCGCGAAAGAGGCCTGCGCATATTCTTCGTTATCTACGATTTGCTGCCGATCCTTTATCCCGATTTCTTTCCTGATGGCGTCAGCCAGGGATTTACCTCCTGGCTCCGGTCAGTCACAGATCTTGCCGATGGCGTCATTTGCATCTCCAAGGCTGTTGCAGATGAGCTGGTAGAGTGGCTCGCAAAAAATCCGTCCGCAAGAGATGATCGCGAATTGAAAATCGGCTATTTCCACCTTGGCAGCGATATCGAAAAGCACACAATTCCGGCGGAGATGCACTCCGGGGACCGTGACATACTCGGCCCGATTACAAGCTGTCCATTCCTGTTGATGGTTGGCACCCTGGAACCTCGCAAGGGGCATGCGCAGGCCGTTGCGGCGTTTGACCTTCTCTGGCGGCAGGGCATCGATATCAATCTGGTCATTGTCGGCAAACAGGGATGGAGAGTCGAAGAGCTGATCGAAAAGCTGCGCGGACATCCACAATTGCAAAAGCGGCTTTTCTGGTTCGAGCGGGCCAGCGATGCCTTGCTGCTAAAACTTTATGAGACCGCTAGCGGATTGCTTGTGGCTTCGGAATGCGAGGGCTTCGGGTTGCCGTTGATCGAGGCCGCACGCTACAATGTGCCGATCATTGCCCGGGATCTGCCGGTTTTCAGAGAGATTGGCGGCGAACACGCCTATTTCTTTATGGGCAAGGCGCCTGAAGATCTTGCAAATGCCGTGCGGAATTGGCTCGAACTGAAAGCTCGCAATGAAATACCGTGTTCTGAAAATATTCGTAGCCTGACATGGGAGGAAAGCGCGACGCAGCTGCTTAACGTCCTTATCCAGGGTGAATGGCTCTGTAACTGGCCTTCGAGGCAGTACAGGATGGGACATTCTTCTCCTTTGGAAGATGCTGGAACTCGCCGAAAAAATGATCCTGTTAGCAAGCTGGATAACAACATTGCTGCAAGCCCTTAAGGAATGTTCCGAGGGCCAAAGATCCTTGAGCATATGACATAAATGTACATCAAAGTAGTGGATTGAGAAGGCAAAAACACTACCAGAGATTGTATTGATGATCTGATTTTAGTAGATCTTTGCATATTCGTAACGCCCTAGCAGACGGCCTATTCAAACATAAAGATTAACATGCACCAGTCTTATTAAGATTTAAATGAATAAAGAAAATCTATCTGGCAAGCCTCTCATCGATGACGTTGATCGGATTCGTGGTGAAGTTGAATCATTACTTATAAATGATCTTTTAAAGCGAGGACTTTTATTGCCGCATATTCGAGGTTCAGAATCTGAACCTAATAGCGATTTCCTACTCTGGCACATAGATACTGGAAGCGACAGGGAGTTCGTCACCAATCTTTATATACGTGCCTTGGGACGCTCTCCTACAGAGGAAGAATTGCGGGTTCGTTGCCAAGAGCTGGTTAAGCCCGGCGCCCGTCGGCGCTACATGTCCGATGATGTTTTCTCCAGCTGCGAAGCCAAAGGACGGGCAAGAAAGATGAGCCCAGATTACGAGCTTCTGCGCCTCTACGAACTGATACTCAGATATTATCGTGAGACTTTCCGGCAAATCGCCAGTGCGCCAATCCTTACCGAAGATGGCAAGACGCTTCATAGTCAAAACGTGGCGGCAATCGATGACCCTGCCTTATTGGTTGTTGTGGTTTATCGCGATCTTCTGAGACGGATGCCCGACTTCTCTGAATTCCAACCATGGGTCGACGCGTTAATAAACGGCCATCTCGATAAGACGGAGTTTCTGCGCCAGATTTGCGCCAGCCCGGAAGCAAAGGCACGATTGAGCGAGCTGGACCTCACCGATTTTGAGAATCTTCCCAAATCCCAGAGGCAGCTTAATGCTGGCGGCATGAGTTTTTGCGGTCTGGTTTCCGAAGCACTCTATCTGCGTCATTCGGGGGAGACATCTTACTCATCGAGGACGTCGAAGGACGACAACATCCTTCACTCAGCAAATG
>CAYOUP010000005.1:11063-26122 GCA_964407125.1 uncultured Hyphomicrobiaceae bacterium
CATGCGTCTTCCCTCCATAAGCCCCAGGCAGAAAACACAGCCAGAGACTCTCTTGCTTCACCCAGGCGCGACATCAGCGAACTTCGTGAAAAGGTTCTAATAGAAATCGATCGACGGTTCAGGGGCACAAAGGAAAGCCTGTCCCGTCAAATGGAATTTTACAGGGACTATCTCACGGACGTGAAAGAACTGGGTCCCATGCTCGATATTGGCTGCGGCCGTGGTTTGCTCTTGCGGCTCATGCGTGACATCGGGGCAAGGGCGACCGGCATCGATCTGAGCGCAATGCAAGTCGATTTCTGCCAGGCTAACGGTTTTGATGCCAGAAACGTTGAAGCAAGTGAATTTCTAAGCGAGCAAGATGACAATAGCTATTCAGCTGTCACCATGCTGCACATCGTCGAACATCTGAGCTTCGATGATTTGCTGAGAATGCTGTCGGACATTTATCGGGTCCTTGTCCCTGGCGGCATCCTGCTTATTGAAACGCCCAATCCCGAGAATCTGTTCGTCTCATCGGTGATGTCCTACATTGACCCCACCCATATACGGCCCATGACATTCCAGTTCATATCCGCTGTTTTGTCCGTAATCGGTTTTGAGGCGGAACGTTTGCCACTGCATATGCCGATACATGACGATGCCGGTCATAACACCAAGAATATTCACTTAAACAATATTCTGACGGCTTCAGGTAATCTGTCGATATTGGGAAGGAAGCCTGCATGACAGCTCCTTTTGCTTTGCTGTCGCCAATGCCGCCACAAAGAACGGGAATTGCCGATTATGCGGATGGCCTCGTTTCCGGCCTTCGCGAACGAGGTATTGAAGTCGATGTCTATGCTCCAAGCCGATTCATTGCCAATGACAATGAAAATGGCAGGAAATATCAACCAATATCAGGATTTGACTATAAACAGTACCCACCAGACAAACGCATCTATCAAATAGGCAACAATACTGAATTTCATGATGAAATAACACTATTTTTCTTACAGAATGGCGGCATAGCGCACATTCATGACTTATGTCTCCATCACATATTTGCTTATTTTACTTTTCTTAAAGATTCCGAAATCTACTATACTTTGTTGAAAAAGTGGTATGGAGATGTCACAAGTCAGGAGATCAGGGCCTTTAACTTCAAATCTGGCGCCCTATTCTGGGAAAGTAAATATGTCCTGAATTACCCGCTCAATGAGGAAGTCCTTACGCGCGCGCATGCAATAATTGTGCATTCCGAATTTGCCAAAACTGCCATCGCCAGCAGATTTCCTGATAAACCGGTTTATGTCATCCCTCAGCGCTATCCCGGTATCTCCGCCCAAAAGCATTGCAAGGCAGATCGCCTGAAAATCTGCTCCATGGGTTTTGTCGATCCCAACAAATGCGTCGATAAAAATATCGAGGCAATCGCCTTTTGCCGGGAAGCGGGCGTTGAGGTGCAACTCGATATTGTCGGAAGGCTCCACCCGCAGTGCCAGGATCTCCCCGACCGTTGCGCCGAACTTGGCGTTGCCGATCTCGTGACTTTTCATGGAGCTGTCGACCATGCGGTCTTTGGCAGCTTCCTGGCCAATTCGGATGTAGCCATTGTACTGCGCGATCCGACGGTCGGCGAGACGTCCGCCGTCGCCATGCGGGCTTTGCAATTCGGCATTCCATTGATTGTCAATGAAGTGGGGAGCTATGCCGAGCTTCCCGGCTTTGTGCAAAAAATTCCGCCCGGCCCTTCTGCGTCCCGCTCTTTAGCTAACATCCTTTGCGAATTCGCGACAACCCCGAACCGTTATGATGAAATCTCCGATGCAGCTTTTACCTATGCCACTCGTGAAGGCACCTTCGATACAAGCATCAAGCAGTATATCGCGGCGCTTGAAACAATCGGAAATGGCTCACAACCTGTTATCTGATGCAGGTTACCGGCTGATGGTCGTGTCCTTGGGCGCCCTGCTCACCGTGATCTTCTATTTCTATTCACAACGGATAGATTTTCATGCCGACGAAGCAATTTACTTTACGGCAATACCGGTGTCGATGCGAGCCGATACCGGGCTGCTATTCAACCTCGCCTATTATCCTGCCTATATGCTGCAAAGCATTGAACTGGCACGACTGACCTCCTGCCTCTTCGGTGCAGGAATTTTCGTCTGCGTGGCGCTGCTTCCCATGGAGGGAAATGGCCAGCGATTGATATTCTGCGCACTGGCCTTTCTGCTGTTTGCCGTATCCTATCCGGCCGTATTCAGCTCGGTCCGTGTGAGGCCGGAGATTTCCTGGCTATTCGCAGGAGCGGGCGTGTTGACGGCGCTGGCCTCCTATCTCCAATCCGGCAATCGCGGTGCAGCGGCCATTGCGATTGGCTTCGCCTTCATTTTGGGATGAATCATAAGCTGTCATGGCTGCCGCTCCTGTTCATTTGCGGCTTTATCGTGCTGGAAACCGTCAGAAGAAGGCGGCTCGATCCCTGGCTCGCTGGAGTCGGCATAGCCGCCTGTGCAGGTCCGCTTGCTAACCAGTTGATTCGGGCATACTTGCTCGATACTAACCTGCGGGACAGCCTGCTAATGATGACAAGCAGCCCGACAGTTGAGAGATCCAGTATCTTTGATTTTCTTAACCTTCTATTTTATGGCAGCGCGTTATTCCTTGGTGATTACGCTGAAACGCCGACGTTATTCCAATGGATAACGGGGAATGGCGCGAATTGGCTTACAGATCATTTCCTTGCGAACGCCTATATTGCAGCCGCATTTATTTTGCCGTTCCTGTCGAGGACCTATTATCAGTTCGTGCTTTTTTCACTGCCACTGTATTTTCTGTTTCTATTCTGGTTCCTCGGATATTTTAATCCCACTTATGCGCCCTTCATCGTTCAATTCATCGCCTTGACGCTCCTGTACATCGCCTTGTCCGGGAAAGGGCGCTTCACGTCCTGGCGCGGTGTTCGATATGCGGTGGCTGGCCTTGTCTGCTTTTACTTATTGATTGGATTTTCTTTTCTCAGCACCCGCGTCCTGGCCTATGGCCCGGCCAGCACTTTCGCTCTGCATCAATGGATCGAAGAGGAACTCACAAAAGCAGCCGAGGCCGGGGCATCCCGTTTCGTCTTGCCGGAACGTTTTCAAAACGCGGCCCCTCGAAACGCTGAGAAAGTCCAGGTTCTTTTTAAGGATTTGATCGACCCATCCGTCGATATCATCGTTTACGATGAATATGACCGGTTGATGTATAAGTTCGTGCCGGACTACAAGAAAAAGCTCACGCAACTGGAAGAAATCGCCGCGCAATTCTGCACTGCCGGCGTCAAAGACTATCTGGTTTATCCCGAAGGTAAAACCTATCCCGATTTCTCGGAGCGCATGGGGTCCTGGTTTTTCCGGCATTCCGCAGGGAACCGGTTGCGCATTCTGCGGCGCTGCTGACAGGGTCGATCTCTCCTATATTTCAAGGCCGCCGCAATGCATTTTACTCGCTTCCTTCAAACGCGGAGTTTCTTTGCCTTTGTTCTTATTGTGGCGTTCTTATTCGAAGCATTGTTGATTTCCTACCGGAACGAAGAAACGATTCTGCAGGCAGCGTCCTCGGACGAAGCGCTTTTCCTCTACGATGCATTACGTGGATACAGCAAATTCATAGACACGCTGGATCCGAATGTTTTTCCCAATGGTTTTCCAGGTCCTTACGGTCATCCGTTCTGGCTCTTTCTTGGAGTCCTGAACAAAATAGCCCAGATCGGTGCGTTCGAAGTTGCGCTGCCTACAGCTCTCATATTCCTGGCTCTGAAATATGTAGCCGCCATGTTCTGGCGGGAAACACTTGCTTTGAGACTGGACGGGGGTAGCGCCAATGCGCTTGCCCTGGCTCTGCTAGTGTCACCGGGCTTGTTTTTCTATGGGAAAATAATATCGCCAGAATTTCAGATGCTCGCACTCATAAGTGCTGGAATTTACTTTGTGACGCGTGCCTTCATACAGGGCCGGTTGATATCATGGTTTGGCCTGACCCTGCTTTTTCTGGCCGTTTATACAAAGATTTCCAATCTGCCTTTTTTTGCCGCCGCGTGGCTGGCAACGGGCGTAATCACATACAGGAATTGCGGAACACGCCACACCTTGCGAATTCTATCCGTCAGTGCGCTGATTTTCACTGCGGCGGCACTGTTGGCCTGTACCGCAGCAGGAGGATTGATCGTAACAGCGAAGTCAATTCTCATGCTGCCGACGCCTCCGGCAATTTTCCAAATCGATCACTTATGGAATAATCTGACGAACAGCCCTTCCTACACTTGGGATCAGGTTAAACTCATACCTCTGACATCAGCTTTTCCGATCCTCTTTATTGCCATGGCGGCGGGGCTTTTAGGTGTCATTTCACAACGGCGTTGCTCTGTGAGCGTCCGGGAAAGCCCTTTTCTTTGGATCCTCCTGACAAGCGCATTGGCAATGCTGATGTTGCTGCTCGCCAAGTCGCTGAACTACTCATGGTATCTGTTCGTTCCGGCCATCGTGGCGTCCTTAACGCTCTTCATGCTATCCGGTTCATCCTTTGGCTGGCGCGGCATTCTGATGATTGCGGCTTTGGCCGTTATCGTCGGCATACCGGCAAGTATTCACAATGTTGCAGCCGAGATGAGGAAAAGGTCACTCGTTCTGGATGGGAAGGCTCGGTCAAACGCACTTATCGCCACAGCACATGCGTTATGCCCTGAGGACGATGCGCGTATCATTCTGGATGTTCTTATTCCTGACTCAAACCAATCGGATCAGCGTGTGCTCGTCTTACGCTATGCCGTCATGATGCCAGATGTGCAGGAAGACATAGCCCGCAAACGCCCCGTCATTATCATTAGCCATGAGAAGATGTTCACCGAGTCCTCGGCTGCCAAAATTCGATTGATCCAACCGGCAAACGCCCACTTCGAAATCATCCGGCATCCCGCCCATACAGGCTATGTATTCCGTCTAGGGGAAGGATGTCGGCAATATAATAGGGATCACCTTTCCGGCAAACCCTTGTAAACTCTGGAATGCCGGACATCCGGAGACCCGCTGACGGGTGCTCAGACTGGCCTTTACGAGGAATTTGCCCGATCGCCGGAATCCCGGCTGTCAAACCGCCGATCTAGCCATACCGTTCAAGATGTTAGCGGCGTTCGAAAGTGGAAAAAATCAGATGGTGGGCCCGGAGGGACTCGAACCCCCAACCAGACGGTTATGAGCCGTCGGCTCTAACCAATTGAGCTACAGGCCCGGCCAACCCGTTTCTAGCCATGAATCGGCGCCAGCGACAAGCAGAATCGCAAAGGGGACGATGCCGCGCAAATCATACGCTGCGTCCTTCTGTTTAAGCGAACCACAAATATCGTGCATTCACCAAAACCATATCCTGTATGTTATGATTTACGGATTACCTATAAAACGGCAACAGTGCATGGCCAATATTATCGGCGCCGGCAAGCAAAATGCGCTACGGGAGGACGACATAGCAGATGATTGACGGCGGGGTCATAATATTTGTGGCGCTTGCCTACATCTCTTTCCTGTTCGCGGTTGCCTATTTCGGTGATAAAGGCACGCAGAACAGTAAAGAGACGCGTGGGCGCCCGACAATATATGCCCTTTCCCTTGCCGTCTATTGTTCGTCCTGGACATTTTTCGGCAGCGTCGGCCTTGCCACGACGAGCGGCCTCAACTTCCTTGCGGTCTATATCGGGCCGATCATCGTGTTCACGGTCGGGCGTCCGCTGATCGAGCGGATCATCAAGGTCAGCAAAGCGCATAACATCACCTCGATCGCCGACTTCATGTCGTCGCGCTACGGCAAGAACCCGCTGGTCGCCGCAACCGTCACGCTGATCGCGATGGCCGGTGTGCTGCCCTATATCGCGCTTCAGCTCAAGGCCGTGTCGCAATCCGTGATTGCGGTGGTACGGCCCGGCGAATACGCGCCTTATCTGACGATTGCCGATCCGTTCGGCGGCATCACGCTGTTGATCGCGATCATCATGGCTGCATTTGCGATTCTGTTCGGGACACGCCATGTCGATGCGACCGAACATCAAAACGGCCTGATGCTTGCGGTCGCGACCGAGTCCATCGTCAAGATCGCCGCCTTTCTGATTGTCGGCGCTTTCATCACCTATTGGCTTTTCGGCGGTTTCGCCCCCCTGATCGAACGCGCGGCGGAATACCCGGATATTATCGGTCTGTTCGCCAAGGGCTTTGAGGGCGGTAACTGGATCACCGTCACTTTTCTCAGCTCGGTCTGCATCCTCCTCCTGACCCGCCAGTTTCATGTCACCATCGTCGAAAACAAGTCGGAACACGAAGTCGGGCGGGCGACATGGCTGTTTCCGCTTTATCTCATCGCCATCAATATTTTCGTTGTTCCGATCGCGATTGCAGGGCTGCTGACCTATCCTCAAGGCGGGGTAGACCCGGATATGTTCCCCATCGCCCTGCCCCTTTCGAATGGCGCCGAACTCATCACGATCATCGCCTTTCTCGGCGGATTGTCGGCCGCAACGGCGATGGTGATCGTGGAATCGGTCGCGCTTTCGATCATGATCTGCAACGACCTGATCGTGCCGATCATTCTTCACCGGCTCAAACAGAATGACGGCGAGCGCCTCTATCTGGGCGCCATGCTCCTGCATATAAGGCGGATCACGATCGTCGCCATCCTCGTCATGGCTTATCTCTTCTACCGGGCGGTTGGCGACACCTATGGCCTTGCACGTATCGGCCTTCTCTCCTTTGCAGCCATTGCCCAGCTCGCACCGGCCTTCTTCGGCGGGCTGATATGGCGCGGCGGTACGGCCAGAGGCGCAATCGCAGGGATTCTCGCGGGCTTTGCCGTATGGGGTTACACGCTGCTGATCCCCTATTTCGAACAGGCCGGCATCATCGACACCTATCTCATGGACGAAGGTCCATTCGGCCTCAAATTCCTTAAACCGGAATCGATCCTCGGATTGAACATAGACTCGCTCTCGCATGGCGTGCTGTGGAGCATGGCGATCAATATCCTGGTCTTCGTGTTCGTCTCCAAGCTGCGTGCGCCCCAGGCAATCGAGCGGCTGCAAGCCAATATCTTCATCAACAAGCCTCTCGTCAGAACGAACACACCATCGTCCAGAACCTGGCGCACCTCGGTGACGACGGGCGACCTGATGCGGACGGTCGGACGGTATCTGGGCGATGAACGCGCACACCGCTCCTTTGCCGATTACGCCGCTTCGCGAAATATGTCGCTGCTGCCAAAAGTGGAAGCAGACATCCATATGTTGCGCTTTGCCGAGAACCTACTGGCGAGCGCGATCGGCGCAGCCTCTTCGAGACTGGTCATGTCGCTGGCGCTCAGACGCCATGATGTCGGCATGAAACCGGCGCTGAAGCTGCTGGACGATGCCTCCGAAGCGATCCAGTACAACCGCGATCTCCTGCAATCCGCGCTCGATCACGTTCATCAGGGTATCGCCGTGTTTGACCGCGACATGGAGCTTATCTGCTGGAATCACGAATTTCGCTCCATGCTGCATCTTCCGCAGAATCTTGGCCGGGTCGGCGTCACGCTCGATCAGATGGTTCGCCATATCGGCGCGCGTATCGTCAAGGACCCGAACGATCTGGAAAATTTTGTCTCCAACCGGCTGCGCAAATATGCCGTGACCAGAGAGACTTTTCAGGAAAATCTCGATGATGGCAAACAGGTGATCGAGGTACAGACAACAGCGATGCCACAAGGCGGCATCGTGACCACTTTCACCGATATCACCGAACGTGTTGCCGCCGCCGATGCGCTGGCGCGCGCGAACGAGACGCTGGAACGGCGCGTGCGCGAGAGAACGGCGGAACTGACGGACGTCAACAAGGCTCTCGCCGAGGCGAAGATCAAGGCGGATGAGGCCAATCTCGACAAGACGCGTTTTCTCGCCGCCGCCAGCCACGACATTCTGCAACCGCTTAACGCCGCCAGGCTCTATACGACGAGCCTGATCGAACGCCAGCCGCCGGACGTGCTGGGCACGCTGGCCGGCAAGGTCGATGCGTCGCTTGAATCCGTCGAGGAGATCCTGAACGCCCTCCTGGACATTTCGCGGCTGGACACAGGCTCGATGAAACCGGAAATCCGGACCTTCGCGCTCGGGGAACTGCTTCAGCAGCTCAGGGTCGAATTCGATCCGCAGGCGGAGGAAAGGGGCCTGAGCCTGATCATCAAGCCATGCAGCCATCATGTCCGGACCGATCGCCGTCTGCTGCGCCGGGTTCTGCAGAATCTGCTCTCGAACGCAATCAAATATACGAGCCTGGGAACGGTTCTTCTGGGTTGCCGCCGGAAAGGCGATACGCTGCGCATCGAGGTCCATGATACCGGCCCCGGCATAGATACCGCCGACCATGAACTGATTTTCAAGGAGTTCCAGCGACTTGACAGCGGTGCGGGCGTCCAGGGGCTCGGTCTGGGACTGTCAATCGTACAGCGTATCGGCAAGGTGCTGCATCACCCGATCCATCTGTCCTCAAAGCCGGGCGTCGGAACTGTCTTCGCCATTTCCGTTCCTCTCGGCAGCGCTGCTTCCGCGGATTGGCAGAAAACGCGTCCGGCGCTTGTCGCGAGCGGACAGCTCGGCGGCTGTAGGGTGCTGTGCATCGACAATGAACCGGCAATCCTCGATGGAATGCGGCAAATGCTTGAAAACTGGCAATGCAATGTCATGACCGCGCCTGACACGGCAGACGCTCTGAAGCTGATAGAAAACGGCGCGTCTGTGCCCAACCTCATACTGGCCGACTACCATCTGGAAACCGAGACAGGCGTAAAGAGCATCGAGCGTTTGCGGGAAAAAATCGGTCAGCCGGTCCCCGCCATTCTGATCACCGCGGACCGTTCACCGGATGTCGAGGACGAGGCCCAACGGCAGCATCTTTATTTGCTGCGCAAGCCGATCAAGCCGGCCTCCCTGAGGGCGCTCATGAGCCGCATGATGCAGCAACAGGTCGCGGCGGAATAGCCCCCGTGACCATACCGCATCTGAAAAAGCGCGCCTAAACCGCTTCTCCGGACACACCCTTGCGGCTTTCTCCGATGTCATCCTCGATACGCTGAACCGCTATCACGGCCTGGGTCCGGCTCTCCACGCCCAGCTTCTGAAGCACGGCCGAGACATGGGCCTTAACGGTCGCTTCCGAAACACTGAGATTATAAGCGATCTGCTTGTTCAGCAGCCCTTCGCCGAGGAGTGTCAGCACGCGCATCTGTTGCGGGGTGAGCGTTGCGATACGGTTGGCAAGCGCTGCAATTTCAGGATCGTCTTCTATTTCGTAATCAATGTCCGGCGGCGCCCAGATTTCTCCCCGGAGAATTGCAGCGATCGCCGTCCGGATCTTGTCGATGGACACGGATTTGGGAATGTAACCCGAGGCGCCGAGACTGAGGCAGCGGCGGATCGCCGATGGCGATTCATTTGCCGACACGACAACCACAGGCGTATCGGGATAAAGCGAGCGCAGTGTCACCAGCCCGCTGAATCCGGCCACACCCGGCATGTTCAGGTCGAGCAGGATCAGATCCACAGCCTGGCTTTCAAGCATGGACACAAGCTCTTCCAATGAGCCCGCTTCGCTCAGCTTCAGATCGCCGAAAGCATCAGAGAGCGTGTGCCGCAACGCGTTGCGGAACAGCGGATGATCGTCAACGATAGCAATATGGTGTTCTGTCATGGAAACCAACGACCACGCCATTCAACATAGCATAAAGTTGTAGCGTGATTTCCTGATTTTTGCCAAGCATTGCCTTGCTTTTACCATAAATCTTGCTTTCCCGTCCGGCTTTGAAACGAATGCTGACCGAATTGCAACAGCAGATTTTCTGTGCATTGTGATAAATCCAGACCGGCAGGAGACCTGAAATCAATGAATATGATCGATGAAGTCCAGCGAAAACGCCACGCCGCACGATCTTTCCGTCTCGCCGTCGGCGTCAGCGCCCTGATCGGGGTGCTTGTCCTCGCCGTACCGCTTGCCGCTCCGGCTCTGGACGGTTACTCCTTTCTCCGGTTTCCGCTGGGACTTTTCATTGCCGCTCAAGGCGTGGTAATCGGTCTGATCGCCATCATTTACTGGGCTTCCAACCGCCAGGACCGGCTGGATCGCAGGCATGGCCTGACCAACGAGCTTTGACGGGCCCTGCCCTGCCCGATGAAGCCGAGAACAACTGCACCGACATTATGCAGGACTGACATAACCCATGTCTTTGAACACGAGCTACATTACTCCCAATCCAAGGCTTGGCACCGGCTTCGGCATCTTTACAAGCACATTCGCAAGCCTCGTCGTTCTGCTCATCATTCTGGAGCAGCTCGGGCTCGCCCGCACCTGGATCAGCCAGCTCATCATCGTGCTGCCGGTCGTGTTCTATGCTGCAATCGGCCTGTTCGTGCGTACGGCCGCCGTGGATGACTATTTCGTTGCAGGCCAGCGTGTGCCTCCGCTTTATAACGGCCTCGCCCTTTCCGCCAATCTCGTCGGCGGCACAGGACTTCTCGGCCTTACGGGATGTTTTTTCTTCATCGGCTATGATGCGCTGCCGATCGCGCTCGGCTGGTGTGCGGGGCTCGGGCTGATGGCTGTTCTCCTGGCACCCTATCTGCGCAAGATGGGCGCCTACACGCTTCCCGGTTTTTTCAGCATCCGCTTCTCAAGCCGCATCTGCCGCGTGATCGCCGCGCTATTGCTGCTCCCGCCCGTGTTCATGCTCCTTGTCGCCGAGCTCAGCGTTGGCCGTTCGATCGCATCGGTATTCCTGAACGTCAATCCGAACTTCATCCTCCAGATCGGGTGCCTGCTATTGACGATCACCGTCATTTTCGGTGGCATGCGCGCGCTCACATGGACGCAATGCGCCCAGTTCATCGTCGTCATTTTGAGCATCAGCGTGCCGCTCATCGCAGTCTCCATAATGGTCACCAATCTGCCATTGCCGCAGCTTTCATTCGGCACCATCATCCAGAAGCTCACCGAAATCGAGGCCGAACGAGGCGTGGTGCAGCCATTTGCGCAACCGCTGAGCGCGGTCCTTCCCGGGGCGGACGCCGCGCCGGTCAGTCAGCCATTCGGCGTCATCCTGCAAAGTCTCGGCGCTGGCGATTTCCTTGCGCTGACCATCTGTTTCATGCTCGGGGCCGCCGTCCTGCCGACACAGATTGCGCGCATGAGCACAACGCCAAGCGTCTCATCCGTGCGCAAGTCAATCGGCTGGGCAGCCTTGCTGGTCGGTTTCATGGTGCTGACCATTCCGGCCTTTGCCGCATTCACGAAATTTCAGGTTGCACTGGACCTTCTCGGTGTCCCGGCCTCGCAAATTCCCGATTCCGGCACGGTTCTTTCACAACTCGGACTGCTTGAAATCTCTCCCAATTCGCTTGATCCCGCGCTCGGCAATGCCAAGGTGCTGTTCCACCGCGATTTCGTCGCCCTGATGCTCCCGGTGCTGAATAATTTCCCATTCGTACTGATCGGCCTGATCGGCGCGGCAGCGCTTGCGGCGGTCATGGCGGCGGCTGGCGGGCAGCTTGTCGCGCTCGCCAATGTGATCAGCAATGACTTCTACCATCCGTTTCACCGAACGGCCTCGCCCGCGCGGCGGCTGATCATTGCGCGCATCGGACTTCTGGCGATCGTCATAGGCGCCTACTCTTTCGTCGTTCAGAACGATTTCGATCCGTTGCGCATGCTGATCCGGGCCTTCTCCCTGAGTGCCGGCACATTTTTTGCCCCGCTCGTGCTCGCAATATGGTGGCGCGGGCTCACACAATTCGGCGCCATCAGCGGCATGGTTGCGGGATTTGCCGTCACCGCCATGCAATTCATCGCCGAACCCGGCATCGCCTTTCTCGGTGTCGATCCGCTGACGGCGGGCGTCTTGGGCGTGCCCATCTCCGCGCTTGCAGCCGTAGGCGGCAGCATTCTTTCGCCCAGACCGTCCGCTGAGATACTGGAAATCGTGAATGAAATCGGCTTGCCATCCGGCGAGACGGTTCACGCCCGGCTGACGCGTCTTGCAGCGAGAGGCAAGGCGCTGAAACCTTAGATTTTTCAGCATTCCAACCCGGCAGACAGGTTCATATTCATGAGTACAGGCGCCCGCAAAGGTCTCTTTCCGGAGATAAAACCGTATCGTGACGGCTTCCTGCCCGTTTCGGATATTCACACGATCTATTATGAGGAATGCGGCAATCCCGAAGGCAAGCCGGTCCTCATGATACATGGCGGGCCCGGAGGCGGCTCCAGCCCTGTCATGCGCCGGTTTCACGACCCGGCCTTCTACCGGATCATTCTCTTCGACCAGCGCGGCTGCGGCCGTTCCACACCCTATGCCTCGATCGAGGACAACACGACGCAGCACCTGATCGCGGATATGGAAGCACTCCGCACGCATCTCGGCATCGAGCGCTGGCAGATCTGCGGCGGCTCATGGGGTTCGACCCTTGCCCTTGCCTATGCCCAGACCCATCCGGACCGCGTGAGCGAGATCATCCTGCGCGGCATTTTCCTTTTGCGCCGCGCCGAGCTTGAATGGTTCTATCAGGAAGGCTGCAGCTGGATCTTTCCCGACGCGTTCGAGGACTATCTCGCCCCGATCCCTCCGGAGGAACGCGGCGACATGATCGCGGCCTACCATCGCCGCCTCACCGGACCGGAAGGCGAGGAACAGCTTCGCGCCGCCCGCGCCTGGAGCGCCTGGGAAGGCACGACGCTCTCGCTGACGGTCGATCCCGAGCGCGTGCGCAGTTTCAGCGAAGACCGCTATGCCCTTGCCTTCGCCCGCATCGAATCGCACTATTTCGTCAATCGCGGTTTCTTCGAGACGGACGGCCAATTGCTCCGCGATGTCGATGCAATCCGCCATATTCCCGGCATCATCATTCATGGCCGCTATGACGTCATCACGCCGATGAAGAATGCATGGGATCTGAAGACAGCCTGGCCCGAAGCCGAATTACGCATCGTCCCGCTGTCGGGACACGCCATGACGGAAGCCGGGATCGTGCACGAAATCGTTGATGCAGCGGAGCGATTTGCAGAGCGTCCGAACGGGTAGCTTAGAGCGGCGGATTCTTAATCGGAATCGGCTGAGCCGCTCTAACTTGTTGTTTACGCATCGGATTTGCCCGAAAACCGGTATCCACTTTTCGGTCCGATGCGCTAATGCTGACATGACATTTGAGTTCCCGATATCGCGTCCTCAATGAGCGATAAGTCACTTAAATGTCATGTCAATCTGATCCATTTGCAAAAAGTCCGGGGATTCGAAGCGTCAGATTCGAACCGCTCACTGAAAGTCCGGAGATCGGCAAATGGAAATGATCGTCACGGAAATCGCGTTCTGCGCCCTTATCCCACTGAATATACTGCTCGCCCTGACGAGCTTTACCGATCTGCTGACGCTTTGGCCCGTGCCGCATAAGGGAAGCTGGCAAAGCTATACATTTTGGCCGCTCTTCCGCACCGGCCTTGGCTTGACCATCCTTCTCGGCATCTGGCAATTCGCCACGGCGTCATCCCACGGCCTTGAAGCCGCCATCGGCCTGCCGCTTGCACTCATTGCGCTGGGCTTCACAGTCTACGGATATTTCGATCTCGGCATCGGGAACACCTATGGCGCGGATGACAGTCTCGTAACCACGGGCCTTTACCGCTACAGCCGCAATCCGCAATATGTCGCCTCGATCATCGGCTTCTCAGGGCTGGCCATCGCGGTCGCCAAGCCGGAGACCATCATGCTGTCCGCCCTCGCGATCCTCGTCTACACACTCTTGCCTTACGCCGAGGAGCCCTGGCTGGAGGATGTCTATGGCGATGCCTACCGCTCCTATGAAGCGCAGACGCCGCGCTTTCTCAGTATCTCCAAATTGATTGAAAAGCCGGTGGCTGAGCACTGAGCCGCGCTTTGTGGCTCATCCCGTCTATGCCGCATATTCGGCTTCACGCGTGACACAGCCAAGCGCATCGCGCAGCAGCTCTAGCCCGGCATCCGGCCGCGCACCGGCATCGCTCAGCGTTCGCCGCCATGCCCTTGCGCCGGGCATGCCCTGAAACAGTCCGACCATATGGCGCGTGATCGCGTGCAGACGATGCCCTTTGGCAAGCTGCTCGCCGATATAGGGCATCATCGCCTCCACGACATCCCGCAAATCCTTGCGCGGCAGCGAGCCGTCATAATAATGGCGGTCCACATCGGCCAGCAGCCACGGACTTTGATAGGCCGCGCGCCCGAGCATGACCCCGTCGACATGCATCATGTGCTTGTCAGCTTCTTCGAAAGATGCGATGCCGCCATTGATGATAACGGTCAGATCGGAGCGGGCCGCTTTAAGCCGGTAGACACGGTCATAATCGAGCGACGGCACATCGCGGTTCTGTTTCGGGCTCAGGCCATCGAGCCATGCCTTGCGGGCGTGCACGATGAACGTCGTGCATCCGGCAGCAGCGACGGTTTCGATAAAGCGCGCGAAATCGGCTTCGCTGTCCTGATCGTCGATGCCGATCCGGCATTTGACCGTGACCGGCACGCTGACGGCTGCACGCATTGCGCTGACGCATTCGCCCACAAGCTCAGGTTCCGCCATCAGGCAGGCGCCGAAGCGCCCGGCTTGCACGCGGTCCGAAGGGCAGCCTATATTCAGATTGATCTCGTCATAGCCGAAATCTTCCCCGATTCGCGCGGCCTGCGCCAACTCGTCTGGATCGCTGCCGCCGAGCTGAAGCGCAACCGGATGTTCCTCCGGGCTGAACCCCAGCAGCCATTCGCGCTTGCCATGAATAGCCGCCTTCGCCGTCAGCATCTCCGTATAGAGCATGGCGTGGCGCGTGAGCTGGCGGTGAAAATACCGGCAATGCCGGTCCGTCCAGTCCATCATCGGCGCGACGCAGAATCTATGTTTTTGAAATTCCATGGTCTTTCATGTGAATTGAAGGGAATTAGAGAGAATTAGTGCACATTAGCACACAGATTTTCACTCCTTTTCACTGCATTTCCAAATCTGCATGTGCACG